>JAQXJH010000055.1 GCA_029008595.1 Bacillota bacterium | reverse complement strand
GTTTAGAATTAAGTTTCATTTTGCGAGTGGGAATGAAATCATCCAGCTATTTGCCCCCGTTTTTCCTTGAGGCAGAGGAGAAACGGGGGCTTCTTTGCGGTTTTCAGTTGATCCCTGACTGATTTGTAATCTGCAAAAAGGCTTTTCGCTGCTTTGATGTCCATGACGCTGATTGGATTGTGTAGTGACCGAAGGCGGGTATCAATAAAACAGAATCAGCTGTGCGGCCTGTAAATTGCGGTATCCACAGCATTAATAATATCCCGTTACCTGATCGCGAAGGAATTGAGGAATTCCGCAATGTAGGATAGTGCCGTTCCGATTGCTGGTGTATACTGTCCGTGTGTTCCGACGAGCAGCAGGTCGCGTTTGATGGGGAAGGGGTTAAAGGTGTTGATCTGACTCAGCAGGTACTCGATATCTTCCTCTCTTAAATAAGGTGCAAGGTAGCCGCTGAGAATGATAGGACTGTCAATAATCAGATTGAAATTTTTAACTGCGATTGCCAGATTGCCAAGATAATTGCGCCAGATTTGCGATAAATTCATATTCTCAGAGGTTCTCAGTCTGGAAAAGAACTCTTTCACGGTCAGTCCGGAGTTTTTTTCAAGGGCGTTTGCTGAACAATAGGTTTCCAGACAGCCATAATTCCCACAATAACACATCGGCCCGTCGGGATGAATACACATATGCTCGATGACGCCGCTGCGCATCGAAACGCCGTTGTGAACGGAATGGTTGGTGATAACGCCGCCGCCGAGATTCCTGTTTAAAAGGATGACCGCCGCGCTGTCAAGTTCGGGATGATTCCAAAGCTCAAGATAAGCGGCAGCGGCAGAATCGTGCTCCAGCCGACAGGGATAAGGCAAGCGGCCGGCAAAGTCCGAAAGTTTCATATCGGTATTGCCCATAATGGCCCCGTAGGTCACATGAGAGCCGTCCGGCGAGATAATGCCTTGGGATGCGATTGAGACGCCAAGGATTTTTGCCTCATCATAATCGTTCTCTTTGATAAACTGCTTGATCTTGTCAGTCACTTCGGTGTAGTATGCATCAGACTTTTGATATGGAACGGGAAAAGTCTCTGTTTGAATTGCTTCACCATACAGATTGACTGCAACGATATGAAACATTTTTTTCAGAATACCAATGCCGATAGAAATTCTGGCATCGGAAACAATTTGGAGCAGATTTGCCTTTCTGCCTCCGGTCGATTCCAGATAGCCGTTTCGCTCAATGAGACCTTCCTGTTCCAGGATATTCAGATTCTGACTGACGGTAGAAATCCCCATTTGAAGGCTGGCGACGATCTGCTGCTTTGAAACTCCTCTCATCCGGTAAATATGTTGATAGACTTTTCCTCTGTTTATTTTTTTCAGAGCAATTGTCGTTATGCTCTTTTCGCCCATGAGCAGTACCTCCGTGATAGTTATGCAGCATACTTAACGATAAGTGTTAATGATATTATAATCGAAAGCCGCTAAAAAGGCAATAGAAACAGCTGTGATGCTCTGTCGCAATACTTTATCGTTGTCTGTTGACTTTTTAGAAGTTAAGTTTTATACTATACTTATCGATAAGACTTACATATAAGTAAAACAAAAATTGGAGGAAAATCATATGAAAAGCGCAGTTTTTTATGGCCGGCACAATTTGAAGGTGGAAGAACATGAAATGCCGAAGGTAGGACCGAACGATGTTCTGATTCAGGTAAAAGCCTGCGGCGTGTGCGGTACGGATGTGCATATCTATGAAGGGGACAAAGGTGCTGCAGAGGTAACGCCGCCCACGATCCTCGGGCATGAATTTTCCGGCGTTGTTGCCGGGGTTGGCGCAGATGTCACCAGCTACAAAGTGGGAGATCGCGTCTGTATTGACCCGAACTGCTATTGCGGGGCGTGCGAGGCTTGCAGAAATGGCATTGCCCATTATTGCGGACATATGATTGGCTACGGTACGACGGTCAACGGTGGATTTGCCGAATACTGCGCAGTCAATGAAAAGCAGGTATATAAGCTGGGAGAAAACACCACGTTTGAGCAGGGTGCCATGACAGAGCCAGTTGCCTGCTGCCTGCACGGGATCGACATGTGCGAAATTAAGCCGGGGCATCAGGTGGTCGTGATTGGCGGAGGAATGATCGGGCTTCTGATGCTTCAGCTGGCCAGACTTGCCGGTGCGGCGAAGGTTGCACTTTTGGAACCGGTTGAAAGCAAAAGAAAGATAGGCATGAAACTGGGTGCCGATCTCTGTATCGACCCGATGAAGGAAGATGTAAAGAAATGCTTAAAGGATGCCGGGATGACCTGGATCAACACCGTTATTGAATGCGTCGGCCGCCCGTCCACGATTGAGCAGGCCATTGATATCGCGGGAAACAAGGCGGTAGTAATGATGTTTGGCCTTACAAAACCCGATGAAACAATTTCGGTGAAGCCCTTTGAAATTTTCAAAAAGGAACTGGAATTGAAAGCTTCCTATATCAATCCTTATACCCAGAAACGTGCGCTCGATCTGATTGATTCCGGAAGGCTGGATGTCAGCAGTATGGTCTATGAGGTCTGCGGACTGGATAAGCTGGAGGATGTTCTGAGCAAACCGGAGCTTCGGGCAAACGGAAAATATATTATTTCCCCTGAAAAGTAAGAGGAATGAGAAACTGACACCCGACCGGGAGAAATTCCGGGTCGGGTGTTACTCTTCTATGCAGTGTTTTCCGGCGTGTGGATTTGATTTCGCTGCCCGGCTGATTTTGCAGCGCATGGCTGACTGCGTCGCGTGGTATGTCATTTGAACGCTGCGGATGTTTTTCAGTATGCTCATAAAAAATTCCAAGCTGTCTTTGAATTCGTGTAAAATGCTTCAGGAGTCCAACAAAATCAACAGAATTTCCCCTGATATTTCTGGGTTCGCTCGGGAAGGAACGATTTCCAATTTTTTGCCGGTATGCTATAATAAAATCAAGTGCAGCTGCGTTCCGTGCGGATCATCAACGCCGGAACTACCAGCGGATCGTTTAAAGAGGTGACCGCTATGTCGGATCAGATTATATTTGATGGAAACTATAGCGCCGTAGTGAATTTAGCGATGCAGCAGAACCATGTTCCGGTCATCAGCCGGCTGGAAATCAGAAATACGACGGAAACGCCGTTGGAAAATATCCGTGTAATAATCCGGACAGAACCGCAATTTGCGCATCCGTGGGAAACAAAGGTAGACGCTTTGGCGGCCGGAGCTTCGCTGAATCTGGGAGCACCGGCTCTGCATCTGCTGCCGGAATACCTGCTGGGGTTGACAGAGCGAATTGCCGGCAATCTGCTGCTGGAGGCCTGGCAGGGAGAAGAAAAGATCGGTTCGACGATCCGGTTCATCGATGTGCTGGCATTCGATGAATGGGCGGGAGAACGCATTATGCCGGAAATTTTAGCGGCCTTTGTTACCCCGAATCATCCGCAGATTTCCGCGCTGATCCGGCGCGGGAGCGAATTTCTGCAAAAATGGACAGGCAGCCCCGCTTTTACCGGATATCTCAGCAACAATCCCAATGTTGTCCGGATGCAGATGGCAGCGCTTTATGAAGCGATTCGCAGCAAGGAACTGGAATATTGTGTTGCGCCGGCAAGCTTTGAACAGCAGGGGCAGCGTGTTCGCCTCTGTGATACGATCATGGAGCAGAAAATGGCAAACTGTCTGGATCTTACGCTGCTCTATGCGGCATGTCTGGAAGCGGTCGGCCTCTATCCGCTGCTGATTTTGCTGAAAGGCCACGCCTTTGCCGGCTGCTGGCTGGAAAAAGAGTGCTTTGCAGAATGCGTTCAGGAGGACGTTTCGCTGCTGACGAAGCGCATGGCGGAAGGGATCAACGAAATTGCCGTGACCGAATGCACGGCAGCTGCCAAAGGCAATAGTGCGGCATTTGAACAGGCTTCGGCAGCGGCGCAAAAGCAGCTGACAGCCGATGCTTTTGAATATCTGATCGATGTGCGCCGCACACGGGGCAGCGGAATCCGGCCATTGCCGCTGCGAAAATCCATATACGACGGCGCCGGATATGTGATCGAAGAACAGGCGGCCCGTCTGGATGCTGCCGCTCCCAAGGAAATGGCCGTTCAGCAAAAGATCCGGCAGGTGGATTCGATCGAGATAACCCGCCAGCAGCTCTGGGAGCGTAAGCTGCTCGACCTGAGTCTGCGCAATCCGCTGCTGAATTTTCGCGTCACACAAAATGCGATCCAGTTGTTATGCGGAAATCTGAATGAGCTTGAGGACGCGCTTTCAGGCGGTCAGAGCTTTCAGCTGATGGCCAGACCGAAGGATTTTGAAAATCAGCTGCGGGACGGAAAGATTTACGAAATCGCAAACGGCAGCTCGATGGCGGAGGATCTGATCCGTGACGAATTTGCCAATCACCGGATCCGTACATTTTTGGAGGAACGCGAGGTTGCGCTGCGTGTCACCTCGCTGTATCGTGCTGCAAAAACAAGTCTGGAAGAAAACGGAACCAATACGCTTTACCTTGCTCTTGGCTTTTTGCGCTGGTACGAAACCGATGTCAGCGAAAAACCGCGCTATGCGCCGATTGTGCTGCTTCCGGTGGATATCGTCCGTCGGTCCGCGCAGAACGGCTATGTGGTTCGTGTGCGTGATGAAGAGCCGCAAATGAATATTACATTGCTGGAAATGCTGCGTGTAGATTTCGGGATCACGATCGGCGGGCTTGATCCGCTTCCGGCGGATGAAAGCGGCGTGGATCTTCGTGCCGTGTTCAGCACCATGCGACAGGCGGTGATGAGCCGTTCCCGCTGGGACGTGGAAGAATTCGCGTTTTTAGGGCTTTTTTCATTCAGTCAGTTCATTATGTGGAACGATATCCGCAACCGCAGCGAAGAACTGCGGCAGAATAAGATCGTTGCAAGCCTGATTTCCGGCAAGATGGAATGGCAGCCCGGAGAGGATTTTCCTTCGCCGCAGCTTCTGGATGAGCAATATGCCCCGGCGGACATGGCCATTCCGCTCAGCGCGGATTCTTCTCAGCTTGCGGCAATTTGTGCGGCAGGGAAGGGCGAAAGCTTCGTGCTGCATGGGCCGCCCGGCACCGGAAAATCGCAGACGATCACCAATCTGATCGCCAATGCGCTCTTTCAGGGCAAATCGGTGCTGTTTATCGCGGAGAAAATGGCGGCGCTTTCTGTCGTACAGAACCGGCTGGAAAAAATCGGCCTAGGGCCGTTTTGCTTGGAGCTGCATTCCAACAAAGCAAAAAAGAAGGATGTTCTGGCGCAGCTGGAAGCCGCGTTGAACGTTGGGCGGATCAAACCGCCGGAGGAATACGAGCAGGAAGCACAGCGCCTGTTCCGTCTGCGCCGAGAACTCAATGAGACGGTTCGGAAGCTGCACGGAAAACAATCCAACGGCTTCTCGCTTTACGAGTGGATCGCTCTGTATGAACAGCACCGTGAGGCGCCGGATGCCTTCTGTTTTGAACCGGCGGATATTGCGTCGCTCACGCCCGGGCAGTACCGGCAGCGGGAAGAGATCTGCGGGCGGCTGCGTGTTTCAGCGCTTGCCTGCGGTGGGGCGGCAAACCATCCGCTTCGGGAAATTCGCAGCACGGAGCTTGCGCAGGCAGTCAGGCAAAAGCTGCCCGCGCTGCTGCAGGTGCATGCGCAGCAGGTTCTGTCGCTGTCAAAAGCGGAACAAAAAATCAATTCGCTCCTTTCTCTGCAAAAGGAAAGAAGCTTTGGCTCTCTGCGGGTTCTGGCGGAGCTTTGCCGCTGTATGCAGGGCGTTCGTGTGATGACGCATGCCCTGTTGGAGCATCCGGAGCTTTCTCTTCTGCAGCTGCGCCTGCAGGAAGTCTGTGCGGCAGGGCTGCGGCGCGATCAGCTGCGGGAAGAGCTTTCTGCCGGTTTTCACGAATCCATCTATTCGTTGGATGGTTCCGCGCTGCTATCGGAATGGAATGAAGCGCAGACGAAATGGTTCCTGCCAAAGCTGATCGGCAGCAACCGCGTTGCGAATCATCTGAAAATTTGCGCAAGAGATGCAAAAGCATATTCCCGGGAGGAAACGGCGTCCGTTTTGCGCTGTCTGCAGGAAGAGCAGCAGAAGGATGCAACGATCCGCAAGGCGGCGGAGTGGGCTGCCCCGTTGTTCGGCGTCAGCTGGAACGAAGGCGGCGCGGACTGGCAGCTTTTGCAGACCATGATGGAGCAGGCGCTGACGATCCGGAAATGTCTGGCCGCTCTGGAAGAGAAAATCCTGCCGGGTTCGTTTGCTTTTGCGGTTGCGCCGGAATTTTTGGCTGCGCACGCGGCAGAGCTTTCCGGATTCACCGAAGCGTTTGACGCTCTGATGGATACGGAGCAGAATCTTTCCGCGGAACTGCAGATCAACTTTGAACGCTTTGATCAGAATACGCCATGGGATAGTGTTCGGACGGAAGCGAATACACGCTGGCGGGAGCATCTCGACGGCCTGCGCAGCTGGTGCAGCTTTTTGCTGACGCGCCGTGAGGCGGAAGAATGCGGGCTGACAGCCGCAGCGGATGCGCTGGAAAACGGATCGTGCACGGCAGAACAGTTGACAGACGTATTTTACCGCGCCGTTTCACAGGCCGGAGCGGCGGCGGTGATCGATCAGGATCACGAGCTTTCGGCGTTCAGCGGAGCCTTGCTGGAGGAAAAGATCGCACGCTACAAAGCGGCTGGGGAACATTTTTCTCAGCTGACAAAAAACGAGCTGGCAGCCCGCCTTTCCGCCAGAGTTCCTGCCACGTCGCAGGGGTTTGCCGGCTCTTCGGAGATCGGTATTCTGCAAAAAGCGATCCGCAGCGGCGGCAGAATGCTCTCTATCCGTCGGTTGTTCGACAGTATCCCCAATTTACTGCGCAGGCTGTGCCCGTGCCTGCTGATGAGCCCGATCTCGGTCGCGCAATATATCGATCCGAAGTTTCCGCCGTTTGATCTGGTGGTTTTTGATGAAGCGTCCCAGCTGCCGACGTGTGAAGCAGTGGGAGCGATCGCCCGGGGGAAAAATCTGGTGGTTGTCGGCGATCCCAAACAGCTGCCGCCCACAAGCTTTTTTTCTGTCAATCGCATTGATGAGGAAAATTATGCTCAGGAGGATCTGGAAAGTATTCTGGACGATTGTCTGGCGCTTTCCATGCCGCAGGAGCATTTACTCTGGCATTACCGTTCCCGCCACGAAAGTCTGATCGCATTCAGCAACCGGCAGTATTACGACAATAAGTTATTCACCTTCCCTTCACCGAACGATCTGGTGAGTAAGGTGCGCTTTGTGCCGGTAGAGGGCTGTTACGACAGAGGAAAAACAAAACAGAACCGGGCGGAAGCGCAGGCGGTGGTCGATGAAATTGCCCGCAGGCTTCGCGATCCGGAGCTTTGCCGGCAGAGCATCGGCGTGGTCACGTTCAGTTCCGTGCAGCAGAATCTGATCGATGATATGCTGCTGGAGCTTTTTGCGGCAGAGCCGGAGCTGGAAACCGTCAGCGACCGGATGTATGAACCGATTTTTATCAAGAATCTGGAAAATGTTCAGGGAGATGAGCGTGACGTCGTTCTTTTTTCCGTTGGCTACGGGCCGGATCAGGAAGGAAAGGTGACGCTGAATTTCGGCCCCCTGAATCAGGACGGAGGTTGGCGGCGGCTCAATGTTGCCGTTACCCGTGCGCGGCAGGAGATGGTGGTCTTTTCTGTGCTCCGGCCGGAGCAGATCGATCTTTCCCGCACACGTTCCGACGGGATTGCAGGACTGCGCGCATTTCTGGAGTACGCCATGCGGGGAAAGGATGCTTTGGCTGCGCCCGCGAATCCAAACGAATCTGAAGCAGATCTGAACTCCAATATCGCGGAACGGCTCCGCCGTGCCGGGCTGCAGGTCAATACCTCCATCGGCTGTTCCGAATATAAAGTCGACCTCGGTGTCGTTGATCCGGAACGTCCGGGAGAATATATTCTCGGAATCATGTGCGACGGCATTCACTACCGGGATGCCGGAACAGCCAGAGACCGGAATATTGCGCAGGAAGCGGTACTGAAGTCGCTCGGATGGCAGATCTGCCGCATCTGGGCGCTGGATTGGTGGGAAGATCCGGACGCTGAAACAGAAAAGATCTGTGCGCGCGTCCGGCAGCTGCAGGCCGGGCAGCCCCCGGTCGAGCCGCCTGCGGAGGAACCAAGGCAGAAATCGATCGTGTTTGAAAGAGAAAAACCGGAAGCGGTTCAAGCGGAGGAGCAGCTGCCCGAATATCAGATTATGGAGCTTCCGCCGCTGGCAGGCGGGGCAGATGCATTTTTTCTGCCGCAGAATGACCGGCTGCTGTATGCTCAGGTGAGCAATGTGCTTCAAAAAGAGGCGCCGGTCTGCCGCAATGTTCTGGTACACCGTGTATTGTCTGCCTGGGGAATTGCCCGCTCCGGGGCGCGGATCGAACGCAGGTTTGATGAGATTCTGAACGTGATCCGGCCGCCGCAGAGCCAGATCAACGGCGTGGTGTTTTATTGGAACAGCGGCGATACGCTGGAAACGTATGACCGGTTCCGTGTACCCGCAAAGGAGTCGGAACGGCGGAATATGGATGAGATCCCGCCGCAGGAGATCGCAGCAGGTATCCGCCACATTCTCAAACGGCAGATCAGCCTTTCGGAAGAAGATCTGATCCGGGAAACCGCAAGACTTTTCGGCTTTTCGCGCAGCAGCTCTGCAATGGAAGAGAGCATTCGCCGGGGGATTCACTGGGCAGAGGTTCGCCGCACGATCCGGCAGGAAGGCGAACGGCTGATCATCAATGAAGAAAACGCCGCAGCCGGAGAATAACAAAAAGCATCGCGTTCGCAGCCCCGATCATACGGAGGCCGGAAGAAAGCGATGCTTTTATTTGTTGGAATGTTCGGGGGGGGAGTGCGGTTTCCTGCCTGCCGATCCGGCAGATTCAGAGCATACCGCCGGTTTTCCGGCAATACGGCAGCGCCGCTTCGGCGGACTGCTTGTCGCAGTACATCCGGGCGTCTGCCAACCGGAACAGATCGTCGGCGGTACCGGCAAAATCCGGTTCACTGCCGGAAGCGCACCCGACAGCCACGCTGAGCGGGATCGTGTTCTGCTGATTGGCCTGCTGCAGCAAAGACTGAAAAGCCGCCAGACAGCCGTCTGCTTCTTCCTGAGTTTTCCCGGAAAAAATCGTAACGAACTCATCGCCGCCAATACGGTACGTTTTTGCGCAGCCGTCAAAAGCGCTGTGCAAACATTCTGCCAGCCGCTGGATCAGGCGGTCGCCTTCACTATGGCCGAATGAGTCGTTTGTTTCCTTCAGATTATTCAGGTCGAACAGCAGCAGAATGACCGAAAAAACCGGTTCCTGTTTGAGATCGGCCATCCGCTGTTCAAAAGAAGCGCGGTTTTCCAGTTCTGTCATCATATCGGTATAAGCGCAGCGTTTGTAAAATTCCGCACGAATGGCCTGTTTCTGCATGGCAAATGCCCGGCGGATGATCCCGACGACCAGAATCAGGATAAAGAGAAGGATTCCGATAAAGACGATATTGATATATTCCTCAGCTCCGCGCCAGTAATTCCCGATTGAAAATACCGTGGAAACGCAGAGAACGATAGTTGCACACAGAATATTTCTTACAATGCGGTTATGCCGCTCACGGCAGCAGATCACAAGCGCAAGAATCAGATTGAACAGAAGAGGCAGATGAGAAACGATCTCAGCCTCTTCAAAATCGATCACATCAAATACATAGAAAAGCAGCCGAAGCAGAGCATAAGTACACTGTATCCATTCGCCGAAGCTCAGAATTTTACCGTAATCCAGGCAGTTTTGTTTCAGAAACTGCAGAAACGGAACCGGGAGCAGAAGAAAAACAAAGTTAGCCAGAATATAGCTGACAGCCTTGTTGTTGAGCAGAAATTGCAGTAAAAGCGATTCGGCGGAAAGCCATACTGCGACCAACAGCACGCCGCATCCCAAATAAAACAGGGATGCAGGCGAAATACGGCGAACAGCCTGAAACAGGGAGCAGACCAACAGACCGGCAGCCGTCAGGAGCAGCAGGATGCAGACGAGGAGGCACATGGACTTCTTTTGAAGCAGCATCAGGATAATGGAACCGCGCGAGCCGATTTTTGGAGCGGAAAGCGCGCCCCGGATGTTCGGACTTTGCGGCGAAAGCTCAAGCAGGAGAACGGTGCTGCCCGAAACATCCAGATCGATCAGATTTTCAACGGAGCCAAAGGTTTTTCCAAAAGAGAATGCCTGATCATGGCCGTATTCAAACACAAGCACGCTATCGGCATACAGACGGAAATTCAGATTTTCCGTTTTGAAGTACAGACAAAGATTTTTCGGTTGGAAGGAAGACGGCGAAAGTTCCGCTGTCAGTACGGTCGGAGCCGTGATAAAAAGAGTGCCATGATCCGAAAACAGCTCCGATAGAGAAGATGTGCCGGATCCCGCCAGACTCCAGTTTCCGCTGAAATCCGAAGGACGGCTCATTGTGATGCGCGTGTCATCCATCTGAAACGTAAACGCAGCGGCGACCGTACCGATACCGGACAGAATGCAGAGTGAAAGCAGCGCGGCAAGACCGTGCCGCCGGAAAAACATGCCTATGCGTTGCGCCATGCTGTACCCCTTTCATTCTGAAAGCGTCAAAGCCCGTTCGTTTTTCCGCCGTCAGCAGGTAAGTGAGGCTTTGGACAAAAGTGTTCAAATATTCCGATCGCCTGTTCATGATGCGCGGCCTGAAGTTCCTCTGCGGAATGCAGTGTCCAGTAAACGCGCTGCGCATGCAGCCAATCGCAGCAGACCCAGAGCGCCGCCCGTTCCCGATGGGAAAAGCGGTAGGCGATGAAATCCGGGCGCGCCAGGAAGTTGGAGAGCAGGTTCCCGGCCAAAAATCCGGCGATCGGAGAAAGTGATTTCGATCGGTTGTAATTTTCTGCGAGCTGACCGCGGATAACGGCCGGACGGTTCTTTTTGAACCATTGAACGATCAGCGGGTGAAACGACTCGATACAGAACGCGCCGTCATAATCATCCAAAAGGGCGGCAGCCTTCTGACAGAGCAGCAGCTTCTGGTGATAATGCTTGATTTCTACGATCAGCGGAACGCGCCCCTTTACCAGAGCCAGGACATCTGCAAACAGCGGGATCCGCTCTGCGGTACCGGCCAAAGGGATCTCCTGCAGCTGCTGCAGGGTAAATTCACACAACGGGCGGTCGATTCCGCAGACGCGTTTCAGCGTTGCATCGTGAAATACAACGACCTGTTGGTCAGCGGTCAGCTGAATATCCAATTCAATTCCGTAACCGTTTTCCACCGCACGCCGGAATGCTGCCAGACTGTTTTCCGGCACGGACTGATCGGCAGCATGAAGCCCGCGGTGAGCGTAATCATAGCCGGAAAGAGCGCTCCAATCCGGTTTTTTGCGCCGCGGGGCGATCATCCACAGCAGGAGCAGCAAAAGTGTGGCGAAGGCGGCAATTACAATCAGAAGAATGATCCAGGCAGTCATATCGTTTTTCCTTTCGGTCAATCGGGTGTATCAAAGGCTTCCAGCTTGCTCTTGGGAGGCAGCGGCTTGCTGTCGCCGTGACGAACCTGCGTCATCGTGATAAAGGCAATGACAACGCACACCGCGGCATAGGGGAACAGCGTGCCGTATCCGATGTGATCCAGCAGAACGCCGGAAAGAATCGGCGTAATAATCTGCGCAGCCATGGAGAATGTATAATATAAGCCGGTAAAGCGCCCGACGTCGCTTCCGTGTCCCATTTCGACGACCATCGGATAGGAATTTACGTTGATGAAGGCCCAGGCAACGCCCACCAGAGCGAACAGAATGTTAACGGCAGCGTGATAAGCCGTAATCAGGGCGCCGGCGCCAAAGCACAGCGCAAGCAGGGCAACGCCGCCGAGGATGGTCTTTTTGCGTCCGAAGCGGGTGGCAATCCACCCAACCGGGATATATGAAATGACCGCGGCAACGGTCGCGACCATCAGGCAATTGGCAAAGCCGCCGCCTTCCATGCCCCATTGGATCTGCGCATAACGGGAAAAAGCGGTGGTCACGGCGTTGTAGCCCATGAACCAGAATGCGACGGAAGCCAGCAGAAAGATCATGCTGCGGCGTACATCTGGTGCGAGCTTTGTTTTTTGAGCCGGAGCTGCCGGTTCATCCGTCGGGACGGGTTCTTCGCTGTTTTGAGCGGCGGCCTCTGCTGCAGCCCGGTTTTCACGCACCGTGCAGACCAGAACGACAACGGAAACGACCATGATCCCGGCGACACAGGCAAACAGCGGAATATAATTCGGAGTGCTGCCCGAGGGAACGAGAAAGCGGATCAGCCCCAATGTGATCACTCCGCCGACGGCGCCCATCAGATTAATGATGGCATTCGCTTTGGAACGCAGCGGTTTCGGTGTGACGTCCGGCATCAGCGCAACGGCAGGGGAGCGGTACAGTCCCATGGAAAGCAAAGTGCAGCCGAGCGCAGCGATAAACAGAACGAGTATCCGGTTGAGATCCGCCACGGGGATCAGCATCATACTGACGACCGCGCAGGCAGTACCGATCAGAATGAACGGGGTCCGGCGTCCCAACCGGGTATGGGTCCGGTCAGAAAGCGCACCGAACAGCGGCAGCAGAAAAATTGCCAGCACGTTGTCCATTGCCATCACGATGCCGGAAACCGTATCGCTGACGGCAAAGGTGTTTTTCAGAATCAGAGGAATGATGCTGTCATACAGCTGCCAGAAGGAGCAGATGGAAAGAAAAGCAAGACCGACCAGAATGGTGCGTTTTGTGTTCAGTTTCATAGCGCTGGCACTCCTTTTTGCATCAAATCATGTAACGGCAATGAGCCTGTTTTATTTTACCATATGTTTGCGTTTTCTTCAATCGAAAACGGCCTGTTTATCGGAACGGTGTTGTAAATTTTATGCTGCTTCCCTTGAAATCAAATCGATAATTTGATATGATGTTTACAAATCAAAGCCGACGCTCCCCGAAAGGTATGGTTTGAACAATGGATTTATTGAAGAAACTGGAACGTAAAATCGGAAGGCTTGCAATTTCTCATCTGATGTATTATATTTGCGGCGGAATGCTGATCGTTTTTCTGACGGATTATCTGCTGCCGCAGGTCGGGCTGGGCAGCTTGCTGGCGCTCGATCTGTCAAGGGTAGGGCAGGGAGAAGTCTGGCGGCTGATCACCTTTGTGTTTTCCCCGGTGGACACTTCTCCGCTCTGGATTCTGTTCAGTTTGTATTTGTATTGTCTGATCGGCGAATCACTGGAACGGGAATGGGGATCCTTCCGTTTCTGCCTGTTTTATCTGACCGGGATGTTCGGTGCGATTCTGGCAGCGCTGTTTACCGGTTACGGCGTCAACACCTATCTCAACCTGTCGCTCTTTCTGGCGTTTGCATTTTTCTATCCCGATTTTCAGCTGATGCTGTTCTTCTTCATCCCCGTCAAGGTCAAGTATCTTGCCGCTGCCGACGTTGTGTTGATGGTGTATTCGCTGGTGGTAGGCAGTTGGAGCACGCGGATCGCAATCATTTTCTCTCTGCTGAATGTTGTGCTGTATTTCGGCGGTTATTTTCTGAAGCATTTACGCCAATGGCTTTCGTTTCGCAAAACGCGGAGCAATTTCCGCAAATATATGAAATAGGCGAGTCCCTATAGAAAGAAGGATCATTATGTCAGTAGAACGCGTGGAAAATATGTGCGGCGGAAAAGGCCATGTGCTGATCGAGCGCATTCTGGGAGAAAAAGAGCTGAATGGAAAATGCGGTCTGTATGCCAGGGTGACGATTGAACCGAACTGCAGTCTGGGGTATCATGAACATCATCATGAAAGCGAGACATATTATATTCTTTCCGGCCGCGGTGCCTATAACGACAACGGCGTCATTCGTCCGGTCGCAGCGGGGGATAAAACCTTTACTCCGGACGGCCACGGTCACGGGCTGACGAATACCGGCAGCGAAGATCTGGTGTTCATGGCGCTGATCATTTTTGACTGATCGCCGCAGGGCATTCTGGAAAAATTTTTTCGGCATAGCAAAGCCGCCCCAGTGAATACTACCACTGAGGTGATTGTTATGACAGACGGCGGATTTCCGCAGCTTGGGTTATCTGCGCTGCTGGAACAGGATTTGTCCAGCTATGAATATTTTCAGTCGCTGCCGCGGGAGGTTCAGCGAAAGGTGGAAATGTGTGATGTTTCTTCTTTTGCGGAGCTGCAGTCCTATGCGGAAAGTTTTCGAAGACGATAATTTGACCAATGAATCCAAAAGAAGCGGGCTGCTTGTGCCGGATGGCAGAGCAGCCCGCTTTTTGGCGACAAAATTGTTTCAAAGCCCGCTACTGGAGGAACCGTCTGCAGGCAGTTCCGGAGAGCTGCCCTGCATTTCGGAAAAAATCTGCAGCAGTTCGGCGGCGCGGCAGTGAAGCTTTCGATAAGCTCCGGAATTCACCCGGACGATCGTGTTGTGCAGCACCATCGTTTCCACCGGGCAGGCGCGATCCGCAAGCGTTATATTGATCACCATGCTCCGGACAGCCTTCTCTTTCGGGCGGGAACTGCCGCCGAGATTGGCAGCTGCCGACGCTGCGCCCAGCACGACGCCGCCCAGATAGCTTTCCAGAATTCCCTTGCGGATGACATATTTTTCGCCGTCCTGCACCAGTTCTGCGCCTGTTACGTCTTCATAGCGGTGAAGCATCAGCTTTTCGCAGTCGCGGGCAATGGTCCAGCGCCGGTTGGTTTCATCCAACCACAGATCGCCGACTCTGCGCGTCGGCGAACAATTTTCGCGGGCAAAAGCCGCTTCGGAACGTTTCAGCCGTGAGCGGCGGGAAAACAGAGCCAGAATCCCCCCGGCAAGGCCCAGAAGAACAATGGCGCCGAGGATCCACCAGAACAGTGGGTTCATAAAGCATTCCTCCTGTGGATCATTCCAGTTCCAGCTGCTCGCCCTGCGTCTCTTCCGCAGCAGGCATTGCACCGGCGGCGGGCAGATTTTTTGCCCGGTAGCGGAACGGCTTCTGCAGGGAACCTTCGGTATACGGTTCGAACCGGATGACCCGGTGATTGCGGCGCAGCGTCATGACGGCAACGCCCTGCGTGTTCTTGGTGGTCTTGCTTTGCAGAGCGCCGCTGTGGATCAGAAGAAGCTTGCCCGACGAGGCGGTCAGAAGAAATTCGCCGTCTTCCGGTGCATAAACTGCTGCGACCAGAGGAGCCTTATCCGAATAAGCGGCCAGCAGCTTCCGCCGGTTGGTCTTGGTGGCGTAAGCATCCATCTGCACCTTGGCGATCTTTCCGTTGTCAAAGCAGAACAGCATCGAGCCTTCATAGTCCCGCGTAATGGCCATTGCAACCGGCCGTTCGCCGTCATCCATGCCGAGTTTGCTCGGGATATATTCCCCCAGCACGCTTGCCTTGGTGCAGTCGAAATCGGAAAGCCGGGCTTTATAGACCTGACACCGGTCAGTAAAGAAGAGAAGGTCGCGGTTATTGGTCGTTTCCACTGCCCGAACAATAAAATCGCCTTCCTTCAGCTTCTGTTCGCCGCCCATACGCAGGGAAAGCGGCGTGATTTTCTTAAAATAGCCCTCTGCGGTAAAGAATACATGAACCGGATCATCCGGAATTTCCTCCGGTTCCTCCTCCGGCTCTTCCGTTGGGTAAATCAATATGCTGCGCCGCGGCTGACCGTATTTTCCGGCAATTTCGCGCAGCTCGCCGACAATGATGCTTTTCACGCGCGCCCGGTTGGCGAGAATATCTTCCAGATCGGCAATGTCCTGTTCCAGCTGGTCAATCTCGTCGGTACGCTTCAGAATGTATTCGCGGTTCAGGTGGCGCAGACGGATCTCGGCAACATATTCCGCCTGAGTCTGATCGATTCCGAACCCGATCATCAGATTGGGAACCACTTCACTTTCTTCCTCGGTGGAACGGACGATCCGGACAGCCTTATCAATATCGAGCAGAATTTTCTGCAGACCAAGCAGCAGATGCAGTTTTTCTTTTTTTCGGGTCAGTTCATAATGGGTGCGCCGGCGCACGCATTCAATACGGAATGCGGTCCATTCCTGAAGGATTTCCCGTATTCCCATCACGCGCGGAACACCGGCGATCAGAACATTGAAGTTGCAGGCAAAGGAATCTTCCAGCGGCGTCATGCGGAACAGGCGAAGCATCAGCTTGTCCGGGTCAACGCCGCGCTTGAGGTCGATCGTGATCTTCAGTCCGGCCAGACCGGTTTCGTCGCGGATATCGGCGATCTCGCGGAGTTTTCCCTGTTTGACCAGATCGATGACCTTTTCAATAATGGCTTCGATCGTTGTTGTGGGCGGGATCTGTGTGATATCAATGCAGTTTGCGCCGGCATCATAGGAATACCGCGCGCGGACACGGATCCCGCCGCGGCCGGTACTGTAGATCTGGTTCAAAGCGTTTGTATCGCAGATGATCTGTCCGCCGCCGGGGAAATCGGGCGCAGGCAGTGTGGAAAGGATCCGGTGTTCCGGGTCTTTCATCAGCGCGATCGTTGTTTCGCAGACCTCCGCAATATTGAAGGGGCAGATCGAGCTTGCCATACCGACTGCGATTCCGGTGTTTGCATTGACCAGGATCGAGGGGAAAGCCGCCGGCAGCAGGGAAGGCTCCTTCTGAGTATTGTCGTAGTTGTCAACAAAATCGACCGTATCCTTGTCGATATCGCGAAAAAGCTCCTGACAGATATCGTCGAGCTTGGCTTCGGTATATCGTGACGCGGCCCACGCCATGTCGCGGGAATAGAACTTGCCGAAGTTGCCCTTGGAATCCACATACGGGTAGAGCAAGGCTTCGTAGCCGCGGCTCAGACGCACCATCGTGTCATAGATGGCGGCGTCGCCGTGGGGGTTCAGTTTCATGGTCTCGCCGACAATGTTGGCGGATTTGGTCCGGTGCGCGTTCGTGCCCAACAGACCCATTTTGTACATCGTATACAGCAGCTTGCGGTGGGAAGGCTTGAATCCGTCAATTTCCGGAATCGCGCGGGAGAGAATTACGCTCATGGCGTAGGGCATAAAGTTCTGGCGCAGGGTATCGGTGATCTGTTGTTTGCTGATCTCACCGGCGCCTTCGATGACGCCGCGGATTTTCGGCTCGGCAGGTGCGGTCTTTTTCTTTCTTGGCGGCAAATCTGGTCACTCCAATGCGATAAAATTCAAAATACGGGTCAGTTCGATCAGCTCACGTCGGCAAGATCGAGATAGAGGTGGCCGTTTTCTTCAATATAGGTCTTGCGTCCGGAGAGGTTTCCCCCCAACAGCAGGTCAAAAATTTCAGAGGTCTCCGCCGCGAGGGAAGGCAGAACCTGGATCAGCCGGCGTGTTGCGGGGTTCATGGTCGTCAGGCTCATCATGTCGGATTCGTTTTCACCAAGCCCCTTGGAACGCTGGATCGTGAATTTTTCCTTCTGGATCTTTTTCAGAATTTCATCCTTTTCGTGTTCCGTATAAGCGAAATACGTTTCGTTTTTGGTGTTGATCTCAAACAGCGGCGATTCTGCGATGAAAACCTTTCCTTTTTCGATCAGCGTCGGCGTCAGCCGGTACAGCATGGTCAGCACCAGCGTCCGGATGTGGAATCCGTCCACGTCGGCATCGGTGCAGATAATGATCTTGTTCCAGCGGAGCGATTCCAGATTGAACGAAGAAATGTCCTTGTTCGCCTTGCTTTTGACCTCTACGCCGCAGCCGAGTACTTTCAGCAGGTCGGTAATGATTTCATTTTTAAAAATTTTATCGTAATCGGCATTCAGGCAGTTCAGAATTTTTCCGCGCAGCGGGATCACAGCCTGAAAATCGGCATTCCGCGCCTGCTTGCAGGCTCCGAGTGCCGAGTCGCCTTCCACAATAAACAGCTCGCGTTCGTTGACGTCTTTGGAACGGCAATCGACAAATTTGGCTACACGATTGGTCAGATCCATGTTTCCGGTCAGCTTTTTTTTCAGATTCAACCGTGTTTTTTCGGCATCCTCGCGGCTGCGTTTGTTTACCAGAACCTGCGCGGCGATCTTGTCGGCGTCCAGCGGATTTTCAATAAAATAGACCTCCAGCTGATGGCGCAGAAATTCGGTCATCGCGTCCTGAATGCCCTTGTTGGTAATCGCCTTTTTGGTCTGGTTTTCGTACGAGGTCTGGTTGGAAAACGACGAACTGATCAGAACCAGACAATCCTGAATATCGTTGAACGTGATCTTGCTTTCGTTTTTATTGTATTTCCCGGTTTGCTTCAGGTACGCGTCGATCTGCGAGACAAATGCGCTGCGTGTGGCCTTGTCCGGTGCGCCGCCGTGTTCCAGCCAGCTGGAATTGTGGTAAAATTCCAGACGCTGTACCCGGTTCGAAAACGCCACGGCAACGTTGATCTGAACCTTGTATTCCGGCTTGTCGGCGCGGTCACGCACGCGGCGTTCCGTCTGCCAGAACTGTACCGGGGTAAGCCCCTGCTCGCCTAAAATTTCGGCGGCAAAATCAACGATCCCATGATCATACTTGAATTCCGTGGTCGCAAAGGAAGCGCCCTGCTGGTCGCGGAAAATAAAATCCACGCCGGGGTTGACGATCGACTGGCGCTTCATGATATCCGTAAAATATTCGGCGGGAACGTCGATATCCGTAAATACGTCCAGATCCGGTTTCCAGCGGATGATGGTGCCGGTGCGCTTGCCGGAATAAGCCTCTTTGTGCAGGCCGCCGATGTTTTCTCCCTTTTCAAAATGCAGCGTGTATTTTGTTCCGGTGGAATAGACCGTTACGTCCATGTATTCGCTGGAATACTGTGTGGCGCAGGCGCCGAGACCGTTGGTGCCGAGCG
This sequence comes from Bacillota bacterium, assembly GCA_029008595.1. GTDB lineage: Bacteria > Bacillota > Clostridia > Oscillospirales > Acutalibacteraceae > CAKXIK01. The sequence goes on along the minus strand of JAQXJH010000055.1, from coordinate 15,471 downwards.
AAAATTCATAGCTTTCGCCTTCGCCGTTGTTATACTTTCCGCCGGCGTACATTTCGCAGAACACCAGCTCCCAATTGAAACGGCCTTCGGATTCATTATAGTCGACCGGAATTCCGCGCCCGAAATCTTCCACTTCAAAGGAATGATCCGAAAAACGGGTGGCAATAATTTTTTTGCCGTACCCTTCGCGCGCTTCATCAATGGAGTTGGAAAGGATCTCGAAAACGGAATGCTCGCATCCCTCCAGCCCGTCCGAACCAAAAATAACCGCAGGCTTTTTGCGGACGCGGTCGGCGCCTTTCAGCCATTTGATATCTTCGTTCCCATAGGTTTGTGCTTTTTTTGCCATGATTCCAGACCATTCCTTTCGCTCTGCCGTTTGGTGTATCAGGATCCGTGCGGTGCAGCCAAAAAGCTCTTTCAGTCGGATCAAATGCCTGGCAGAGATCATAAAAACGTGCAGAAAAATCGCATATCATCTTTTATTTTATGCGAAAAAAGAAGAAAAAGCAAGTTAAATTCCGCTTTGCGGAAATCAGAAGAAAAATGCACGCTGCCGGTTTACGGTGCGTGCATCACAGTATTTATTTGATTCAAAGAAGGCTCCCGTCATACAAATAAAGGCAGTCGGCAGTCAGAGTAATATACTGTCCCTTTAATTGCTCAACGCGCTCGTCATACGGCGTTTCAATGCAGATGCAGGTATCTCCCATTTTAAGCGTCAAAAAGCCGTCCTCCTCGTAATCCTCCAGCAGGCCGCGCAAATAAATCATATCATTCCGGCAGCTCAGAGCAGGAGAATTCTCTTCGGCCCTGCAGATTGAGGAGCTGTCTTCCAGCTGAGAAACGTCAAGCTCTACAAAACAGTCGCCCTTTTTCGGTTTTCCGGCACTCCAGACGCCAAGGCAGTCGCCATAGGGGGAAGAAAAATGAACCACATTCTGATTGGTGATCTGATTGACGGTAATTTTCATCCGTTTGCATTCCTTTCTTCCGTTTTGGTGGCTCTATTTTAGCATAATCACCGGAATCTTGCAAGAAAAATCACAGGAAAGTTGTCGAAACGCCGCTTTGTTGTCCGGCATTTCCGGGAGCGGAAAAAATAAAAAATAATTTGCGCAAATAAGCGTTGAAATCTTGAGAGATACTTCTATAATTAGTATAATAAAGAATATGGTACTTACAGCAGTATGGGCTGTTGCGGGATCCGGCCGGGATTCCGGATAGAAAGGAATGGTCGTTGGTTTATGGAAAAGCAGGATGATTTGCTGGCAAAGGTAAAGAAGCTCCATTTTGTCGGGATCGGAGGCTCCGGCATGTGTCCGATCGCGGAAATATTGCATCACGAGGGATATCAGCTGACAGGCTCCGATGTCAATGAAAGCGACACATTGGCCCGGATTCGCTCTTACGGCATTCCGGTGGCAATGGGACACCGGGCGGAGAATATCGGGGATGCGGAAGCGGTCGTTTATTCGGCGGCCATCATGAAGGATAATCCCGAACTGAAAGCTGCGCAGGAGCGCGGGATCCCGCTGATCGAGCGGTCGGTCATGCTCGGCATGGTTTCCCGCCGGTATCCTCAGACGGTCGCCGTAGCCGGAACACACGGCAAAACGACAACGACCTCGATGATCACGCAGATCTTTCTGGATGCGGAGCTTGACCCGACCGTGATCATCGGCGGAAAGCTGCCGATGATGGGCAGCAGCGGACGTGTGGGGCAATCGGACATTATGGTCTGTGAAGCCTGTGAATATGTTGACACATTTCTGCAGCTGTACCCTGCGGTCGCCGTGGTGCTCAATATCGACGACGATCATCTGGAATACTTTAAATCCGTTGACAATACGATCCGCCATTTTCACCAGTTCTGCCTGCAGACGAGCCGCATGATCGTAGTGAACGGCGATGACGAAAATTCCATGCAGGCTGTGCAGGAACTGGGCAGCCGCGAAATCGTTACCTTCGGCTGCTCGGCCGGCAGCGAATACTGGGCAAGGGATATCGGAATGAAACCAGGGTCTCACGCCCATTTTACCCTGATGCACCGTGACGAAAAGTTGGCAGAGATCACGCTTCGCATTCCCGGCCGGCACAATATCTATAATGCCGTTGCGGCGGCTGCTGTGGCGCACAGGATGGGAGTGGCTCCGCAGCAGATCAGCGAAAGCCTTGGCCGGTTTACCGGCGCAGGCCGCCGGTTTGAGGTGCTCGGCCGCCCGGGAAATATCGTGATCGCCGACGATTACGCTCATCATCCTACGGAACTGCGCGCGACGCTGACCGCCGCAAAGGAGATGGGCTTCCGGAAGGTATGGGCGGTTTTTCAGCCGTTTACGTTTTCGCGCACAAAAATGCTGCTGGATGATTTTGCCGATGTTCTGCAGATCGCCGATCGTGTTGTCATGACGGAGATCATGGGTTCCCGCGAGATCAACACCTATCATATCTACACCAGCGATCTGGCGGCAAAGATTCCCGGCAGCGTCTGGTTCAAAACGTTTGAAGAGGTTGCCGACTATGTTGTCGCCCATGCGCAGGAAGGGGATCTCGTTATTACGCTCGGCTGCGGGGATATTTATAAAGCGGCAAAGCTCATGCTGAAAAAATATGAGGCGATGGGTCTGAAATAATCTGAAATGACTCCGGCCGCGTTCCGCCCGGAGTCATTTGCCTAAAACATGTTCGCTCATTTCCGCAGAAATTCCGCAGTTTTCTGAAAGAGCAGCCTGCTTTCTTTGCCCAATACACAGACATGCCCGCTTTCCGGCAGCTCCAGCAGCTCCTTTTCAGCGGATGCGGTGCGCTGCATGATCCAGTCGGCGGCATCGGGGCGGACGGTTTTGTCCTGCCCGGCACGAACCACCAGAAGCGGGCAGCTGACGTTCGGCAACTCGCGCCGTACCTGACGAATCAGGCTGTTGAATTCGGCGGCGCTGTGGAGAAAGATACCGTCATAGCCGACGGCAAACGGATCTTTCGGCGTGCCGGAATCGGAAGCACGCGGCTGCCGGTATGGGTAAAACGGGGCGGCAAACCGCGCCAGAGGTGCCCAACGGTTATAAATATGCAGCGCGGCGGCAACGGGAACGGCCCGATATACCGGGCGGTTTGCAGCCAGATGCAGGGTCAGGGCGCCGCCCATGGACAGACCGACGACGCTGACTTTGCGGCACTGTTTGGCCAGCTGATCAAAGCCGAAGAGTGCGTCATGAAACCAGTTTTCCTTCGTCACACAGGCCATTTCCTGTTCTTTTCCGTTATGCCCGCGCAGGCTGATCCCCTTAACGGTAAAGCCTTCGCCGGCCAGATAGCGTCCGAATGGCACCATATTGGCAATGCTGCCGGTGAAGCCGTGCAGGATCAGAACCCCGTGATCGCGGCTGCCCGCATAATCAAACGGCCGGCAGAGCGGATTGGAAGAGAGATCTTTCATAAAAAATCCACACCTTTCGTTCATCAGATTGAGTTCGGCACGCGGAACCATCTTATGCCAGATTTACTGCAATTTTAACAATCATCTATGTTAATTGTAACGTTTTTGATGAAAAACCGCAAGGGAAACAGAAAAAATTTTCCCCAGTGTTTGACGTGGAGCCGGTTATCGTGTAAGATAGTAATCAGTGGGTGTTCTTTTTCAGGATGATTTGATAATAAAGGAGAGATCGATTATGACAGCAGCAGAGCGTTATCAGATTTGGTGTGCAAAGGCGACGGAGGATGCCGATCTGGTCACAGAATTAAAAGAAATGAGCGGAAATGATGCAGAGATTGCAGAACGGTTCAGTACAGATCTGGTCTTCGGAACCGGCGGTCTGCGCGGTGTGATCGGTGCAGGCACCTCGCTGATGAATATCTATACGGTCCGTCGTGCCACGCAGGGGCTTGCTGATTATATCCTGCAAAGCAAGCCGCAGGGGGCAGCAGTTGCAATTGCGTACGATTCGCGGATCAAATCGGAGCTGTTTTCCAAAGAAGCAGCCGCTGTTCTGGCGGGCAATGGGATCCACGCCTACATTTATCCCGAACTGATGCCGACGCCGATGCTTTCCTATGCAGTGCGTGCGCTGGGAGCGCAGGGCGGGATCAATGTGACTGCCAGCCATAACCCGTCCAAATATAACGGCTATAAGGTTTACGGAGCAGACGGCTGTCAGCTGACGGATGCCGCCGCCGGAGCGGTGTTCCGCTGCATCGAAAAGGTAGATCTGTTTGCAGATGTCAAGCGGGTGGATTTTGAACAAGGAATCGCGCAGAATCTGATTTCTCTGATCGGCGAGGATGTTCAGGAAAGCTATCTGGATGCCGTGCAGAAGCAGTCTGTTCATCAGGACGTCTGCAAAAAAGCAGGGCTGAAGGTTATCTATACGCCGCTGAACGGTGCGGGCAACAAACCGGTCCGCGCGATCATGAAACGCGTCGGTGTGGAACATGTTGCCGTTGTTCCGGAGCAGGAAAAACCGGATGGCCGCTTTCCGACCTGTCCGTATCCGAATCCGGAGATCCGTCAGGTTTTTGAGTGCGGCCTGAAAATGGCACAGCAGGATGAACCGGATCTTTTGCTGGCGACCGATCCGGATTCCGACCGCGTCGGGATCGCAGCGCGCGACGGCGATGATTACCGCCTGTTTACCGGCAATGAGGTCGGTGCAATGCTGCTCAACTATATTCTTTCGCAGCGCGCCGCACTCGGTACCCTGCCGAAGAATCCGATCGCGGTCAAAACGATCGTTACCACGCCGATCATTTATGCGATCGCAAAAAAATACGGCTGTGAAGTAGTGGATGTTCTGACCGGGTTCAAATATATCGGTGAAAAGATCGGCGAACTGGAAAAAACGGGAGAGGAAGACCGTTATGTTCTCGGCTTTGAAGAGAGCTACGGCTATCTGGCCGGTTCCTATGTGCGCGATAAGGATGCAGTCTTTGCGTCCATGATGATCTGCGAAATGGCCGCCTTTTATAAGCTGCAGGGTAAAAGCCTGGTGGACGTGATTAATGATATTTACCGGGAATTCGGTTACTATATCAATTCCGTTTCCAATTTTGAATGCAGCGGTCTGGCCGGTATGCAGAAAATGCAGGAAATTATGAATGCCCTGCGGACCGACGCACCGGCAGAAATCGGCGGAGTCGCGGTAGAATCTGTGGCGGACTACTATCTTTCGGAAAAAACGACGCTGTCGACCGGGGCAAAAACAAAAATTGATCTGCCGAAATCCAATGTTCTTTCGTATATGATGGCAGGCGGCGCCAATGTTGTGGTGCGTCCTTCCGGAACGGAACCAAAGATCAAAGTTTATGTTGCGGCGAGCGGAAAAACGAAGGATGCCGCCGAAACGCTTTCAAAATCCCTGCTGGCTGCTGTTACAAAGCTGATGGGCTTCTGATTCTGGCCGTTTTTCGTGCAAATAAAACGAACCCCTGCAGATCGGAGAAGAATCCGTTCTGCAGGGGTTTTTCCTGTGAAAGCCGTTATTTCGGGCGTTTCCCGGTCACTTTCTCCACAAAATCGCAGTATTCGTTGTAATACCGGATCGATTCCGGGTGTCCGCAGAAGGCAATCGTTCCCGGACGGTTGAAAATGCCGAGGTACTGATAGCAGAGAACCGTATCCACATAGGGCGAAATGGACTGCAGCTGGCGTTCGACCCGCTCCATACATGCCGGGATCAGTGCGCTGCGGTATACCTCGTCTTCAAATTCAAACACTTCCATATCGGCCCAGAGTGCGCTGCGGCCTGCTGCGTCGTGCGCTTTGCGCAGTGCGGCATAATATGCCGCAGTTTCTTCCGGTTTCGATTTCTGCACGCCGATCTCGTCCTGATAGGCTACGATATCCACATCCAGACGCTTCAGCTGTTCGATATAAGTTTCATCGGCCTTCAGCAGGTTGGTGCCGTAAGGAGCGATCAGGGTCTTCTTGGTGGCGTCCAGCTGATGGGCAAAGGCCGAATAACGGTTGACGTAAGTAATGAATTCTTCCAGAAAATACGGATCGATGCAGGTTTCGTCCGGGAAGTACCATCCGTAGAAGCTTGCGTGATGACCGTAATATTTGGTAAGCTCTGTCATCGCCTGAAATGCGCGCTGGGTGACGTCTTCGCTGGTCATGTTCTCTAATGTATGCTCCCAGTTTCCATAAAATCCGCAGGAAATGAAGACCTTGATGCCGCATTTGTCGGCCTCGTCCAGCAGGATCTCGATCGGATTTTTACACGCCATCTCCCCGGCAAACGGGTAGATATCGGTCGGGAAATAGCTTTCTGCATAGCTGTCATACACCATCGAGGTGCACATCAGAACGATGTATTTCATGCCGACGCCGTGGATCTCGTCTACCTTGGCACGCCATTGCTCCTCGGTAAAATGGCGGCAGATCGGATTCCAGTACTTTCCTTCCGGAATGTTGTGATGCCAGAATTCAAACCAGGTGCCTTCGATTGTTTTTAACATAACAGATCATTCCTTTCCGATGAATCGTTTTCATTATACCGTCTTTTTTCGGAGAAAAAAAGAGCAAGATTTATCGGTCGGTATGTACTTTTCTGTATATCTGCATTTGATACAGAAAGAAGACAAAAAACGACCGGCAGAAATCGATTGCCGGTCGGGAAATATGGATCAGAAGAAAAGTCAGTCGCCGAAGCAGACACCGATCGCCTTGGCCTGACGGATGGTTTCGCAGGAAGGGGGGACGAGCTTCAATTTTCCGGCGACCAGGGCGAGCGGAACCGGTTCGATCGTTTCACCGTGCAGAGCTACCATATAGCCGTATTTCTTCTGTGCGATCAGGTCAGCCGCTGCGGCGCCGAAGCGGGTCGCAAGAACGCGGTCGTAAGGGCAGGGGCTGCCGCCGCGTTGAAAATGCCCGGGAACGGTGACGCGGATCTCCTGACCGGTTTTCTCCTGCAATTCCTTTGCCAGCTTATATGCCACGGACGGATAAGGCTCCGAAGCCCGCTTCTGTTTCAGCTCTTTTTTGCTCAGAGCGGCATCTTCCGCCGAAATCGCGCCTTCCGCAATGGCAAGAATGGAGAACTGCTTGCCGATGGAAGCCCGGCGGTCCAGCATTTTTACCACGTTGTCGATCCGGTACGGGATTTCCGGCAGAAGGATCGCATCGGCGCTTCCGGCAATACCGGCGTGAAGCGTCAGCCAGCCTGCTTTATGCCCCATCAGCTCTACCACAAAGATCCGTCCGTGCGAGGTAGCCGTCGTATGAATGCAGTCGAGTACATTGGCGGCGATATCGACCGCGCTCTGGAATCCGAAGGTCATGTCGGTTCCCCAGATGTCGTTGTCGATGGTTTTCGGCATGGAAACCACGTTCAGCCCCTCTTCGCTGAGCAGATTTGCGGTTTTATGCGTTCCGTTTCCGCCGAGGATGACCAGGCAGTCCAGCTTCATTTTCTTGTAGTTGGAAACCATGGACGCAACTTTATCCACGCTGTTTTCATCGATCACGCGCATCATTTTGAACGGCTGGCGCGATGTTCCGAGAATCGTGCCGCCAAGATTCAGGATCCCGGAGAAATCCTCGCTTTTCATCAGGCGGTAATTCCCTTCGATCAGCCCGCGGTAGCCGTCGACAATGCCATACAGTTCCACATCCGAACCGAACTTTTCATAAAGCGCCTTGGCGACACCACGCAGTGCCGCATTCAATCCCTGGCAGTCTCCGCCGCTGGTGAGCAGACCAATTCTTTTCATATCGTTGTGCTTCCTTTCCATTTTGTGGATGATTTGTTCCGCTTTCGGCCGGATAGACCGGAACACGGAACGATGTTTTATTGGTTCGGGTCAGAGCCTGAAGGCAGACCCGAATTTTGCTTTTCTGCCGCTTTCAGCCGGCTTTTTGCACGTTTATAGAATTCCGCCTGAGAATTGACCGCCTTTCGGCCGCGCTTTGCAACGGCGGTATAGGAGGAATCCGGCAGCTGAATACGGGCATTGGTCGTATCGCTGAGCATTAGATCCAGCGTATCAAAAAGCCGCTGACGCAGATCGGGATCCTCCACAGGAAAGACCAATTCCACGCGCCGGTCAAGGTTCCGGGGCATCCAGTCGGCGCTGCCGAGAAAAATTTTCGGCGCCCCGCCGTTTTCAAACCGGAAGATCCGGCTATGTTCCAGCAGCTGACCGACGATGCTGATCACCGTAATGTTTTCGCTCAGTCCGGCAATGCCGGCTTTCAGGCAACAGATCCCGCGGACGATCAGGCGAATGGGAACGCCCGCCTGCGACGCCGCGTAAAGATGTTCGATGATCACCGGATCGACCAAAGAATTGACCTTCGCGGTGATGCCGCACGGAAGACCTTTCTGCGCATTTTCCAGCTCCTGGTCGATCAGGCGGCAGAAGGTTTTCTTCATTCCGTCCGGTGCAACGATCATTTTATTGTATTCCGGCGGCCGGGAATACCCGGTCAGAACGTTGAAGAGGGAAGAAGCGTCTTCGCCGAAATAATCATTGCAGGTGAACAGTCCGATGTCGGTATAAAGTCTTGCGGTAGAATCATTGTAGTTCCCGGTGCTCATGTGGACATAGCGCCGGATGCCGTCTTCCTCGCGCCGGACGACCAGCAGGATCTTGCAGTGGGTTTTCAGTCCGGAAAGCCCGTAAATCACATGGCATCCAGCCTCCTCCAGTTTTTTTGCCCAGTGAATATTGTTTTCCTCGTCAAAGCGCGCCTTCAGCTCCACAAGAACCGTGACCTGCTTTCCGTTTTCGGCCGCACGGATCAGCGCCGCAATGATCGGGGAATTCCCACTTACCCGGTAAAGCGTCTGTTTGATCGCGAGCACCTCGGGGTCGTTTGCCGCCTGCCGCACAAAGTCCACGACGCAGTTGAAGCTTTCGTAAGGGTGGTGCACCATCCGGTCTTTTTGCCGGATCCATGAAAACATATCGGTGCAGCCGTAAAAATCGGCAGGCTCAACAGGAACGATCGGAGGAACACGCAGTTTGTCATAGCCGGGCAGCATACTGAACTTCATGCAGAATGTCAGGTCGAGCGGTCCGGGCACTTCGTAAATGTCACAGGGCTGAACGTCCAGCATATCGGTCAGGAATTCCATGGTCTCCCGGTCGCAGTTCTGCAGCAGCTCCAGCCGCGCGGGACGGCCGCGTTTGCGTTCCTTGATGGATTTCTGAATTTCGGAAAGCAGATCCTCCGCTTCTTCGTCGATGGAAAGATCGGAATCCCGCGTTACGCGGAAGGGGCTCATGGCCTTGATAGGATGCAGTTCAAACAGCTTGTGCATCTGCAGCATGATAACGTTTTCCAGCAGAATGAAGGCGTGCATTCCGTCCTCGCAGCCCGGCAGCTCCAGAAAGCGCGAAAGGATAGACGGAACCTGTACGACGGCAAAATCCGGTTCGCCCTCTTCGCCGAGAAGGCGGACGGCAATATTCAGGCTTTTGTTTGCGAGCAGCGGGAACGGACGGCTGCGGTCGACCGCCAGCGGCGTCAGTACCGGAAAAAGCACGCGGTCAAAGTAATCATCCAGATACTGCTGCTGCCGTCCGGAAAGTTCGCTGCCGCTCAGCAGCTCGATTCCGGCGCGATGCAGCTCCGGAAGGATGGAGCGGTGAAAGCAGGCGTACTGCTGTTCGCAGAAACCGTGTATTTTTTCGGAAAGAGCTTTCAGCTGTTCGGCGGGCAGCATTCCGGAGATATCGGGGGCCTTGTATTTGGAAAGCACCTGTTCCTGAAGCCCGGCGACCCGCACCATATAGAATTCGTCCAGATTGGAAGCGGTGATGGAAAGAAATTTCATTCGTTCCAGCACGGGGCTTTCCTTCTTGTTGGCCTCTTCCAGAACACGGCCGTTAAAATCCATCCAGCTCAGTTCCCGGTTTGTAAAAACAGGCTGTAAAGGAGCGTTGTCTTTTTTTATCATGATTCCAAGATCCTTTCTGAAGAATGAAAAACGCAGAAGCTGTTACACAGATCCGCTGTTCAGTTTCAGGCGCAGGGTGGGTTTCAGGCCGAATACTTCTTCGAAAAAGCCGGAGCATTGGTCAAATGCCCAGCGCTCCAAAAGCGCGTCTTTCTGCGAAACTGCGGTGATGCGAAGTTCGTTTTCCTCGATCCGGATTTTAATGCCGCCGAGTTTTTGCTTTTTGGAACAGTCCAGTGCGTTCGCAAGGCGGAAGATCGCGCTGAGTTTGGAAACCATCAGCTGCTCCGATTCGGAAAGCAGGGCAGATTCGGAATCGGGAAACACCGGCGACGGCTGCGTCTCCTGCCGCGCGATCTGTGCGACAAACAGATTGTCGCGCGGCGAAAGTCCGTAAAGGCGCAGCGAACGGATCAAAGAAAAAGTGGAAGCCGCATGTGTGCTGGAATTGACATGGTAACCGCATTCGTGAAGCAGTGCGGCCAGTTCCAGAAGGAGGCGGCTGTCGCGGCCCAGCCCATGCAGAGATTTCATTTTGTCGAACAACAGGCAGGCGGTATCGGATACAAATTCGCGGTGGACGCTGTTCGGATGAAACCGCGCGGCGATTTCTTTCGCACAGGCGACAGAACCCTTCCGCAGTTCCCGTGCGTAGGCGGCTGCTTCTCCGGGAACAAGCAGCGTGCGCATCACGGCATCCGGCAGTTCTGCATGCGGGATCCAGACTTCTTCGGCGGAAAGCATGGAGAGCGGCTGCTGAAGAATGGCGCAGGCCATCATCAGCGATGCGGCGCGCTCTTCGGAAATATTGAATTTAAAACCGATCTTTTGAGGCGTCATTCCCTCCATCTGACGGGAAAGAGCTTTCAGATCCGCTGTTTTTACGCGATAAAGACCGTTTTGCTGCACGGCGGAACACAGTTTTGCCAGTTCTTCCGGTTCGGCGCCGGCAGCGATCAGCTGGCTGGCCGGGTAGTCGGAGCGAACAAAATCCAGCTGGCGGTAGAGGACTGTCAGATACTCCTGCAGCATTTCAGAAAAACCGGCAGAAAGCACCGGAGCGGTGCCGAAAAGATCCTGCAGCTTCAGTGTACCGACCGGAAGGGTCTGCGTGAAAGCAACCGTGTCGCCGCGGCAAAGAGCGATCCCGGTGTTGCCGGTACCGATATAGGAAAGCAGCCCGTTGTCCGGAACCAGTCCGTTCTGCGCAAGGATCGAAAACGCCTGAAAATAAATCAGCGATTTTTCTTCGTCTTCGTCCAGAACGGTCAGCTCCAGCCCGTTCTGAATGCGCAGCATATCGGTAATATAAGCGCGGTTGAGCGCTTCCCGCACGGCAGTTGTCGCGACCATGCGGTATTGTGAAATACCGTATGCTTTGATTTCGGCGGAAAAGCCCTTCAGAATGCGCGAAAGCTCCAGAAAGCTTTCATAACTGATTTTTCCGGAATGAAAAACTTCGCGCCCAAGATGAAGCGGAACCTCCAGACGTTCCAGATTCTGAATGGTATCCTTTTTCAGCTGAGAAATATGCATTTTGATCCGATTGGAACCGATATCGATCACGGCGGCGGCTCTGGATAATTTTTTGCTTGCCATCAGAATTCCTCCCGGCTTTTCATTTGAGAAAACACTTTAATTGTATTATAACAAATTCAAGCAGAAAAGAACAGTAAATTCCGCTTTTTTTAGACGGAAATGATCCTGCAAAGGAATACAAATTGTTTACAATTTTGCGCTGCCGATTGATTGAAAACGCAGAATTGATATGCTATAATAAATTAACTAACCGAAAGCAAACGCGCCGGTTTCATCCCGACGCACAGGAAAAACGTTTGCTGGCAATTGGGAGGAGCATTCAAGTTGGACGTATTTATTGAACAGATCGTAAAAAAGAAATGGAACAACACGGATTATCTTAAGGTCGCAGGAATCATCGTCGGCGGAATCGTCCTTTTCATTGTCCTGAACTATGTCGCAATGATTCTGGGATTCCAGATCTGGCTGATGCTGTTTACCATTATCACAGCCGGTGTTATTTTTCTGATGTGGTACCTGATTTCCAGCATGCGTGTGGAATTCGAGTACAGCGTGACCAATGGCTATGTTGTAATCGATAAGATCGTTTCCCGCCGCAGAAGAAAAAGAATGATCACCTTTGAATCCCGCGACGTGGAAGCGATGCAGATCTATAAAGAAGAGCAGTATGCACAGCGGACATTCGGCAAGGTGCTTCGTCTGGACGATGCGAACCCGGAGCATGAAATCTGGTGCGCTGAATTGACGCATAAGGATTTCGGTCAGACTCTTGTGGTGTTTTCGCCGGATGAGCGTACGCTGGCAGCCATGAAGCCGTTTTTGAGAAGACAGGTGGCGTTCCATGCTTTTAACCGGGCTTGATCTGGTCGAAATTGACCGCATCCGGAAAGCAATGCAGCGACCGCGTTTTTGCCGCAGGGTTCTGGGGGAAGAGGAATACCGTCAGCTTTCGCTGCGCGGTTTTCCGTGCCAGAGCGTTGCGGCAAGTTTTTGTGCAAAAGAGGCGTTCGGCAAAGCACTGGGAACGGGGATCTCCGGTTTTGCATTGTCTGAGGTACAGCTCCTGCGCAGAGAAAACGGAAGTCCGTACCTTGCTTTCAGCGGCGAGGCGCTGCGTCTGGCGCAGAAATCGGGCGCGGTCTTTTCCGTCAGCATAACGCATACGCGCCTTTATGCGGCGGCAGTCGTTCTCGGAGAGGTGCGGCAGGATTCAAAGAGAGAGGGAACAGAATGAAAAAGATTCTGACGGCGCAGCAGACGCGGGAACTGGAAAACAGAGCGGCATCGGCAGGAATCTGCCATTTTGATCTGATGGAACGGGCAGGAAATGCCGCTGCACGTTACCTTCTTGCAAAATGCGGGGCGGCAGAAAAACGGACGCTGATCCTGTGCGGAAACGGCAACAACGGCGGCGATGGGTTTGTGATCGCGCGTGTTCTGGCGCAGACAGGCGGCAAGACAGATGTGCTTCTGGTGAAAGGTGAACCGCGTACACCGGATGCCCGAACCATGTACGAGCGGGCCAAAAACGAAAAAGTCGGTTTTTATACGGATCTTTCGCTGTCGGAACTGAAAGAGCTGTGTGCGGCGGCCGATCTGATTGTCGACGCGGTTTACGGCATCGGTTTTCACGGTGAGACGGACGAAGCAGCAGCCCGGGTGCTTGCGGCGGCCAATGCCTCAGACGCGCATCGTGTGGCGATCGACCTTCCCAGCGGAACGGAATGCGACTCTGCGCAAACCGCATCGGTCTGCTTTGTCGCAGATGATACGCTGACGTTTTCCACAGCGAAGCCCGTGCATTGGCATATGCCGGCGGAAGGATGCTGCGGCCGTGTAACGGTGCTTTCGCTCGGGATCCCGGAAGCAGTTTTATGTCGTCAGCCCGTTCAGGCGTGGATCCCGGATAAAAGCTGGGCAAAACAAATGCTGCCGCGGCGACCGGAAGACAGCAATAAAGGAAGCTTCGGAAAGGCGTTGTGTGTGTGCGGCTCTTACGGAATGGCAGGCGCGGCTATGCTGGCGGCGTCTGCTGCGCTGCGCTGCGGCGCCGGACTGGTTCAGCTTGCGCTGCCGCGTTCCATTTACCCCTGTGCGGCTTCCTGTTTGTGGGAGGCAGTATTCCTGCCGCTCCCGGAATCCGGGACGGGGCGGCTGACGCTGCAAAGCGTTCCTCCGCTGCAGAATGCTTTGCAGCAGGCGTCCTCCTGTCTGCTGGGCTGCGGGATCGGAACGGATCCTGAAACGGTTCAGGCAGTGGAAATGCTGCTGCGTCAGACCAAAATTCCGACGGTACTGGATGCGGATGGTATAAACTGCATTGCGGCGCATAAAGATATTCTGAAAACGGTTCAGGCTCCTTTGGTGTTGACGCCGCATCCCGGTGAAATGGCACGTCTTACAGGGATGACAACGGCTCAGGTACAGGCTTCCCGCCCGACTCTGGCGGCGGAGTTTGCTGCGGAATATGGGGTTGTTCTGGTTCTCAAGGGGCACCATACGGTCATCGCAGCACCGGACGGACGCCAATGGGTCAATCCTACAGGGAATGCAGGCATGGCGCGCGGCGGAAGCGGAGATCTGCTGGCGGGAATGATCGCGGCGTTTCTTGCGCAGGGATTGAGCGCCGAAGATGCCGCGGTGCTGGGCGTATGGCTGCACGGTGCTGCCGGAGACATCTGTGCGCAGAAGCATTCCCGAACAGCCATGCAGCCGCATGAACTGCTCAATGAATTGCCGGAACTGTTTTTGAATCTGGAAAAACAGGACTGATCCGTTTGAAACGTTTTTTCTGCGCAATTCTTTTTTGCTGTCTGCTTGCGACCGGATGCACCGCGGCAGTCATGCAGCATGTTCCGGACGCACCGGACTTTGCGTTTCGATCCGATTTTTCGGCCGAGTACGGCGAGCTTTCCTTTGGCGGAACCTGGGACAGCACCGTTCCCGGAATTTATACGATGATATTCCGTTACCCGGATACTCTGGCCGGAACCGCATATTCCTGCAACGGAGAAAATGTGACGATTTCCTTTGAAAACCAGGAACAGACCGCGGCTCTGGCCGATCTTCCGAAACAGGGAGCGCCGGGAATTCTTTTTGAGGTGTTCAGGATCTGCTCTGCGCAGCCGGCTTTCGGAAAGCCGGAGCAAAGCGGAGAATACTGGAGCTTCAGCGGTGAGGGCGGCGTCAATGGGGTCGTGGTACAAACAGATGCTGCCGGTGCGATCCGGGAAATTGCCGTCCGTCAGAAAGGCCTGACGGTTCGTTTTTGGAATGATGAACCGGAAAGAGAATGAGCCGGTCGTAAATGATGGCTTCCGTAACAGCAAAACGCCGTTTCTTTTGTATAAAGGAACCGTTTTGCCGGAATCGGGAGCCTTTTTTTGTCAGTCGAAAACCCCACGCTAGGCGTGGGTGGTTCGGAAGCGTTTATAACTATAAAACAGGACAAAAAACTCCTTTTGGTGATAGAATAAGTTTGCGGTCTGGCAACTGCAAACGAAACACCAAAAGGAGGACATTCAAAATGAGAAACAATCTGAATGACGCACATAGTTTATCACATACGAAGTGGAATTGCAAATATCATGTGGTGTTTGCACCGAAGTATAGGAGAAAGGCATTCTACGGAGACAGGAGACAGGAAATCGGTGCAATTCTCAGAAAGCTGTGCGAATGGAAGGGAGCTGCAATCTTAGAGGCAGAAGTGTGTATCGACCATGTACATATGCTCCTGGAGATTCCGCCGAAGATGTCGGTTTCGAGCTTCATGGGTTATCTCAAAGGAAAAAGTAGTCTAATGATCTACGAGAAGTGGGGGAATGCGCGATTCCAGTATAGGAATCGAGAATTCTGGTGCCGCGGCTACTATGTAGATACGGTCGGAAAGAACACAAAGGCGATAGCGGCGTATATCCAGAACCAGTTGAAGGAAGATGCCGCGGCAGATCAACTGACGATGGAAGAATACGACCCGTTTACGGGTAGCAAGTAACAAGCTCTTCGCGGGTGCCAGACCGTATAT
>JAQXJH010000054.1 GCA_029008595.1 Bacillota bacterium | reverse complement strand
GGAGCAGCGGCCGGCACGGCGTCGGAAATATCTGCAAAGGCGTTCAGGCGAACGTCGCTCGCGTAGGTTCCCGTATCGGTAAAAAGAATATCGTAGTCCCCGGCGGTATTTACGATCACGCTGCGGCGGCTCTGCCAGTCGCCCCAGGCCACCACCTCCATATCGATGTGGACGCCGATCTTCTCTTCCAGATACGGATCGATGTGCGCTTTCCAGGCGTCATAGTTTTTCGGCATACCGCTGCCGACCGTGACCCATTTCAGGCTGACGGTTCCCTGCTGCGCGCCGCTGCCGCCCTCCCCGGAAGAAGCCCCGGAGGGTCTGCAGGCTGTAATGGTCATCCCCATTACGGCTGCCAGAGCGAGCGCAAAACATTTTTTCAGCTTCATAACGGTTTTCCTCCTTAAAATCATTTATCCTTTTACGGCGCCGATGGTCAGACCGGAAATAAAATACTTCTGAAAAAACGGGTAAGCACAGGCGATCGGAATCACGACCACGACCGCGATCGCCATCCGCACGCCTTCCGTCGGCATCTGGCTGATATATTGCTGCAGCGACGCACCCGCCGACGGATTGCCGGCAATATACTGGATCTGTGTGATCATGCGGTTGAGCAGCGCCTGCAGCGAAAAAAGCCTGCTGTCCGTAATATAAAGGCTGGACTGAAACCAGTCGTTCCAGTAACCGAACGAAAGAAACAGCCCGACGGCCGCGAGCGCAGGCTTTGAAACCGGAAGCACGATGCTGCGGAAGATCCGGAATTGCGACGCGCCGTCGATCTTTGCGGATTCAATAATCGATTCCGGGATCGTGCTCCTGAAAAACGTTTTGCAGATGACAATATTGAACGACGAAACACACAGCGGCAGGATCAGCGCCAGAAGATTGTTGCCAAGCCCCAGCAGGTTATTGACCACAACATAATTTGCCAGCATCCCGCCGTTGAAGATCATCGGGATAAACACGGCCCCGGTGAACAGGCCCTTCAGCCGAAAAA
Source organism: Bacillota bacterium (assembly GCA_029008595.1). Taxonomy (GTDB): domain Bacteria; phylum Bacillota; class Clostridia; order Oscillospirales; family Acutalibacteraceae; genus CAKXIK01. Next base: position 8,102 of record JAQXJH010000054.1, on the reverse strand, counting down.
CCGGTCGGCTGAGCACATATCCCATTGCGGCTGTCAGGAACAGGCCAAGCGCGGTTCCGAGCACCGTTACCAGAACGGAGATCCACAGCGCGTGCAGAATGGTTGCGCGTTCGTTCCACAGGAATGAATACGCCGCGCCGGAAAAGGAATCCGGAAGAAACCGGTATCCGTTTGCCGTCAGCGACGCTTCCGAAGAAACGGAAACCATAAACACCAGGATCAGCGGAATGACGCACAGCGCCGCGGCCGACAGCAGGATCATATGGAACGCCGCATTGGTCGCCGGTCTGATCCGGTTCAGCCGGTTCGGCCGGTCCTGCCCGGATCCGGTAATTTTTCTGTTCACGGGCTTTTCCCCTCTCTTAAATGATTGCGCTGTCCGCATCGATTGCGGACACAATAAAGTTCGCGGTCAGAATCGTCATGCAGCACGCAGCCGACTGAAAGAGCGAAGCCGCCGCCGTCTGCCCGATCGGCGCGTTGGTGCGGATCGCCTGATAAATATATGTGTCGAACGTGGACACCGTGGTATACAGCGAATTCGGGATATGCCGCGTCACCTGATAAAACAGGCCGAAATCAGAATAAAAGATCCGTCCGACATTCAGAATAAACATCATCACGATGACCTTCCGGATCCCCGGCAGCGTAATATACCGCGTCTGCTGCCATTTGGAAGCCCCGTCGATCACCGCCGCTTCGTAAAGGCTCTGATCGATCCCCGCAATGCCGGCAAGATAAACGACCATGCTGTAGCCTGCCGTTTTCCACACCTGCATGAATACCAGAATGAACGGCCAGTATTTTGCTTCGGAATACCATTGAACCGGCTGCCCGCCCAGCGAACGGATGATCCCGTTCAGCAGCCCCTTGTCGGGACTGAGGAACGCATAAACAAAATAGCTGACGACGACCCACGACATAAAATGCGGAAAAAACATCACCGTCTGATAGATCCTGCCGGCGCGTCTGCTGTAGATCTGGCGGATGATCACAGCCAGCGTGACCGGGATCAGCACACCGAGCAGGATAAACACGATATTGTAAAGTACCGTGTTGCGCAGCAGCATCCCGAACGCATTGGATCTCACAAAAAAGCTGAAGTTTTTCAGCCCGACCCAGTCGCTTGTCATCAGGCTGTAGAGAAAGCCGTGTCCGGGCGCGATCCGGAACGATTTGAACGCGATGATGATGCCGAACATGGGCAGAAACGCAAACACGGCAAACCAGAGCAGGCAGGGCAGCCCCAGCAGGCTCAGTTCGGTGTCGTCCCTTGTCCAGCGTTTTTTGTGTCTGCTTTTTTGATGCCGGTCTGTCTGCAGCCGATCTGTTTTCATGGCTTTTCTCCTTTCCGTGTCCCCGTTGCAGCGCTGTGCGGTGAATAGGTTGCCCATTTTCCTTCCGATTATTTAACCGGCCGCACGGAACCTCTTCTCCCGCCCGATCTTGTCCCGGAAAACAGAAAAAACGCGTTCTGCAGGATGTTGTTTCCCGCAAAACGCGTTTCTGTTTTTTTATTGCATTGTTGCATCGCCGTGCGGCGGCAGGCAGCTCAGCTTATTCCCCGAACACCGCGCAGTAATCCGCCTTGAATTTTTCAATGCCGCTCTGGGTCAGCGGATGCCGGATCATCTGCTCCAGCACCTTGTACGGCACCGTTGCAATATCCGCACCGGCCAGCGCACAGTCCGTCACATGGATCGGGTTGCGCACGCTGGCAGCGATGATCTGCGTGGAGATATCGGGATAATTGGAGAACATCTGTGCGATCGTCTGCACCAGTTCGATCCCCGTCTGACCGATATCGTCCAGCCGGCCGAGAAACGGGCTGACATAGGCCGCACCTGCACGGGCCGCCAGCAGCGCCTGATTTGCGCTGAAGATCAGCGTGCAGTTGGTCGGGATCCCCTTGGCGGAAAGCAGACGGATCGCCTTAAGGCCTTCCGCGGTCATCGGGATCTTCACGACCATATGCCGGGGATCCAGCGCAAAGATCTCTTCGCCTTCCCGCGCCATGTCCTCTGCCTTTTCGGTGGTCGCCTTTACCTCACCGGAGATCGGGCCGTCCACGATCGAAGCGATCTCCCGCAGGGTCTGGGCATAATCCCTTCCCTCTTTTGCGATCAGACTCGGATTGGTCGTTACCCCGGCGATAATCCCCATCTCGTTTGCCCGGCGGATCTCCTCCACATTGGCGGTATCGATAAAAAATTTCATGTCACGCACTCCCTTCGAGCATCTTCGGGACGAGCAAAACAGCATTCCGCACCGGATGCACGGGGACGCAAACAGAGCGCGTCCCCGGAAAAACGCGCTCTGCTCATCTCTCAACAGTTTTTCCTCATATAATCGTAATACAAAACGGAAAAAATATCAATCCTTTTCCGCTTATGCAAATGGATTTTCCGTCGGATACGGCTGTGTTTTCGGCTGATTATAGGCAATATCGTTGATACCGAGGAAACGGAACACATCAAACAGCGCCTTGCCGCAATGCGCAAAGGCCACTGCGCCGTGATGCGGATAACGCTTTTCGATCAGCACATGGCGGTAAAAACGCCCCATCTCCGGGATCGCAAAAACGCCGATCCCGCCAAAGCTGCGGGTCTTGACCGGCAGCACCTCGCCCTGCGCAATGTAAGCGCGAAGCTCGCCTTCGCTGTCGCACTGCAGACGGTAGAAGGTCACTGCTCCGGGAGCAATATCGCCTTCCAGCGTGCCGCGCGTGAAATCCGGGTCGCTGCCCTGCGGTTCCAGCAGACGGTGCTGGATCAGCTGATACCGCACCGCGCAGTCGTCAGGGATCCGGCTGTCGCCTGCGTGCTGTCCGAGCCTTTCAGCAGTTCCTCCAGTCCGTCACAGACCGCTCTCCACCAATCCTCCGGATTCTGCTGGCTCCAGCCCGGGCGCGGAAATTCCAGCGGGTATTCCCTGCTGACGATCTTCCGGATCGTCCCGTTTTCATCCATCATCAGCAGCTTTACTGCCGATGTGCCAAGGTCGATGCCGATCAGCAGCAGCATCATCCCTCCATTCGGAAATTTGAAAAATACTTTATTAAAATATATTTATTTAAGTTGTTTTTCATCTTACATGAATTCTGATAAAAAGTCAATGATGCGCACCAAAAAATCCTTCCGTTTGATTCATGATTGACAAAAGGCCAAATTTTTTCTATCATTATAAAGGTTTCAGAAACTGATTTTTACAAAAGTAAGGCGTGATCGACCGCAATGGAAATCGCAGAACTGACCGGAACCGTTACAGAACGCCGCCGGATAACGCGCAACAAGATTTATCAATATTTATACACCGCCTCCTCTCCCCGCTCCAAGCAGGAAATTGCGTCGGATCTTCTGTTGAGCCTGCCGACGGTACACCAGAATCTCAACGAGCTGCTGGAGGCCGGATTGGTGGAGGCTGCCGGGCTGCAGCAATCCACCGGCGGGCGGCGCGCCACCGGGCTGACGATTGCCGCAAATGCGCGGTTTGCCGTCGGTATCTCGCTGACGCAGAACCACCTTCGCTTTCTGGCGGCCAACCTCCGCATGGAAGAGATCGCCTATCAGAAAACGCCGCTGCACAAAGCCCTGCAGCCGGAAACGCTCGGTCTTCTGATCGCCGCGGAACTGGAGTCCTTTCTGGACCGGTTCGGCCTGAACCGGCAAAGGCTGCTGGGAGTCGGTATTGCCGTTCCCGGAATCTTCAACACGCAGGGCGATCAGATCCTTCTGGCGCCCACCATGCAGCTGCACGGCGTCAGCACGGCGCTGCTGACGGCGGCACTTCCGTATCCGTGTTTTGTTTCCAACGACGCGACCGCAGGCGGCTACGCGGAATGGTTTGCACAGGATTCGCGGGAAAGCATCGCTTACCTCTCTTTGGAAAACGGTGTGGGCGGCGCCCTGCTGCTGGGCGGCGCGCCCTACCACGGCACCAACGGCCGCAGCGGCGAATTCGGCCACATCTGCGTGGAACCGGGGGGACTTGCCTGCAAATGCGGCAAGCGCGGCTGTCTGGAAGCATACTGCTCCGCCGCGCGCGTCAGCGACGATCTCGGCATTTCGCTGGAAGATTTTTTTGCCGGTCTGGCGGCCCGCAACACAACGCACGAAGCTCTTTGGGAGGATTATCTGCAGCATCTGGCCGCGGGCGTCAGCACCATCCGCATGGTGCTGGACTGCAGCGTTGTGCTCGGCGGAATCATGACGCAGTATCTTGCGCCGTATCTGCCGCGTCTGCGCGAGCTGGCTGCCGCGCAGAATCCGTTCGAAAGCTCCGCAGACTACATCCGCCTGTGCCGCTACCCGAAGCGCGCCACACTGCTCGGCGTTGCGCTGCACTTTATTCAGGATTTTATTCAGTCCCTGTAATCGGAACGGCGGACAAACCCCGCCGGTTATCCCGATAAAACCAAACGGATGAAAGGATGATTGGATGTCGATACTTTCTCAGCTCAACAGCCCTGCCATGTACCTGATCTGCGGCAGCATCATTTTATTTGTGGCGGCCGTCTGCGTCTTCTTTCTGATCCGGGCTTACCGCGCCGGAAAGGCGATCGGAATGGACACCACCAAAATGAAGCGCGCCATTACCTCCAGCGCCACCTTTGCCCTGTTGCCGAGCGTTGGGATCCTGCTCGGAGTCATCGCGCTTTCCGGCAGCCTTGGAACGCCGCTGCCGTGGCTGCGGCTTTCCGTCATCGGGGCGCTCCATTATGAAACACAGGTTGCGGAGGCCGCCGCCGAACAGGTCGGGCTTTCTCATCTTTCCGCTTCCGAAATGACGCCCACCGCGTTTACCACCATCGCGCTGCTGATGAGCTTCTGCATCATGTGGGGCATGGTGCTTTCCGTCTTCTTCAACAAGCGGTACCTGAACCGCCTGCAATCGCCGGGGAAAAAGACTCCCGGCCAGAGCTTCGGCGATTCTGCCATGACTGCCATGTTCATCGGGCTCGTCTGCGCCTACATCGGCAGCTACATCGGCGGCTTTGTTTCGGGTAAAGGCCTGTTCACCTTTTCGGGCGACTGGACGCCGCTTGCCGTGGTCTTCGTCGCCGGGCTGACAATGGCCGGTTTTATCTGGCTTTCCGAAAAGAAAAAAGCCGCATGGGTCGAAAACTTTTCGATTGCCGGCAGCATGATCATCGCCATGGCGGCGGCAGTTCTCATCAGATCGTTCGCCTGACCGCAGTTTTTTGAAGAAAGGAAGGTCTTTATGAACGAATCGGAAAAAAACCTGTATCTTGAAAAATATAACGATCGCACCCATGTCTGGGGAAGGATCGTCTGTATCGTCGTGCTGATCCTGCTCATCGGCGCGCCGTTCCTGATGGGAGCCTGTCTCGGGGCGATGCCGGATCTCGGCGCATTCGGGCGCGGATTCCTTTCCGTCGGGCTGGTGTGGATGGTCAGCAGCGTTGCGGAATACCTGATCTATACGCCCATGCTCGGCGCGGGCGGCGGTTATCTGGCCTTTATCACCGGCAACCTGATCAATATGAAAATTCCGTGCGCCGTCAATGCGCGCGATATTGCCGGAACCAAAACCGGAACCGCCGAAAACGAAGTGATCTCCACGCTTTCCATCGCCGCTTCCTCTCTGGTGACGATCCTGGTGCTGGCGGCCGGCGTGGTGCTGCTTGTGCCGCTGCAGCCGATCCTGCAGGATCCTGCGCTGCAGCCTGCGTTTGACAACGTCGTCCCCGCCCTGTTCGGCGCAATGGCATATAAATATTTCCGCCACAATATGAAAATCGCGCTCGTTCCGCTGGTCTTCATGAGCCTGCTTTTCATCCTGGTTCCGGCCCTGACCTCTTCCACCAGCTTCATGATCATTCCGAGCGGCGCGATCGCCATCGGGATCTCCTTCTGGTTTTTCCGCCGCAAAGCGAACGCCGCGGATCCGCACTGAGAACGGAGGGCTTTCTGATGAAATACGTCTGGTTTGTCCTTTTTGGGCTGGCGGCCCTTCTCATTCTGCTGCTGTTGATCGCCGTGCTCCGCACGCTGCTGATGCCGCGCAAAAAATCCGATTACAAGCCGAAGCCCGACGAAGCGCGCGCTCTGGCATACGCCGAAAAGCTTTCGCGAATGATCCGGTGTGAAACCGTTTCCGGCCCGGACGACCCGCAGACGGAAAAATTCCGCAGCTTTCACAGGCTGCTGGAAGAATTGTTTCCGCTGGTGCATCAGCAGCTGGAAAAGACCGAGATCGACGGAAATCTGCTGTTTTACTGGAAAGGAAAATCCCATGAGCATCCCATTCTGCTGATGAGTCACCAGGACGTGGTTCCCGCCGAGGGCAAATGGCTCCACGAACCGCTTTCCGGCGATATTGCCGGCGGAAAGGTCTGGGGACGCGGCGCAGCAGACACGAAATGCTCGGTCATGGCATTTTTTCAGGCCGTTGAAGAGCTGCTGCAGACGGGCTATGTTCCGGCGGAAGACGTTTACCTCGCCTCCTCCTGCACCGAAGAATGGGCGGGCGACGGCGCTCCCAAGCTGGTGAACGAACTCAAGCGCCGCGGCGTTCGGCTGTTTCTGGTCTGCGACGAGGGGGGCGGCATCATCTCGGAACCGATTGGCGGTATTCACGGCAATTATGCCATGATCGGCGTGTTTGAAAAAGGCAAGGCTGACGTAAAATTCACCGCGTCAGGCAACGGCGGCCACGCCAGCGCACCGCCCAGACATTCCCCGATCGCGCAGCTTGCGGAGTTTGTCCACGATGTGGAAGCACATTCCCCGTTCCGGCGCAAATTCCTGCCGGAGGTCGCCTCCATGTTCTCCACGCTGGCCCCTTACGCCGGGTTCGGGCTGCGGCTCGTTCTGGGCAATCTCTGGCTGTTTGCTCCGCTGCTGAAGATCGTTCTTCCGATGATTTCCGCGCAGGCGGGCGCCATGCTGCAGACCACCATCGCCTTCACCATGCAGTCCGGCTCCGATGCGTGCAATGTTCTGCCGCAGGAGGCTTCCGTCTGGGCAAACATGCGGTTTATTCCGCATCAGGGAGAACAGGAAAGCCTGCAGATCATGGAACGGCTTGCGCAGAAGCATCACCTTTCCATGCAGGTTCTGTCCTCCGGCGATTATTCAAAGGCAGTGGACATTCACGGCGCCGCCTTCCGGCAGGTGGAACAGGCCATTCAGCTCTGTTTCCCCGGTCTTGCCAGCAGCCCGTATGTGATGACCGGCGCGACCGACGCACATTTTTATCAGGATATCTGCGACAGCTGCATCCGCTTTGCCCCGGTCATTTACGGCCCGGAGCAGATGAAAGGAATGCACGGGCTGAACGAAAACATTGAATTTGATTGTCTGCCCGGCGCAGTCGATTTTTACAAAACGCTGATCCGCCTGCAGGAGAACGCGCGGCACTGAGCCGGGATCTCCCGCTCCTGCCCGGCACGATCCCGATCCACAAAAACAGGCCTTTCTTTTTTACGGACACGGCAGCTTTCTGCCCATGGCCGTATGTTCGGAAAGGCCTGTTTTTCTTTGCGCTTTTGCTGATTTACGGCCGCTTTTTCTGTCCGGCGGTTCTGCGCGCCGCGGCAGCAGCGGCATCAAAGCGCCGCTTCAGTTTTTCCAGCGCCTTTTTTTCGATCCGCGATACATAGCTGCGCGAGATACCGAGCCTTTTTGCTACGATCCTCTGCGTCAGTGCGCGGCCGCCTCCGATCCCGTAGCGCAGCAGAATAATTTCCTTTTCCCGTCCGTCAAGCACCTGATCCAGATATTCGTGCAGCTGTTCTGCCTTGATTTTCAGATCAAGATCATCCACGATCGTGTCATCACAGGAAATTACATCGATCAGCGTCAGCGCATTGCCGTCCTTATCGGTGTCGATCGGATCGCTGATGGAAACATCCTGCGCGCTTTTGCGGCCGTTGCGAAAATACATCAGCACCTCATTCGCTATCCTCACTCAACGGAACTTCTGGTGCGTCAAACGGGGGCAAATCCGCCTCTCCATCCTCCGCAAAGAGGTAAACATAGGCATTTTTGCCGTCCCAGACCACTTTTTTGACGATGGTGCGCAGCAGGCGGCGTTTTTCCTCCAGCGTGGCAGAATCCACCGCGCTGGCGAAGGATTCG
>JAQXJH010000053.1 GCA_029008595.1 Bacillota bacterium | reverse complement strand
GAATTAGAGTACTTTTGGTCGTTTTTACCCCCACTTACACTACTTTTGGTCGCTCTTAACCATATGTAAAAAGCCTTGTTTGCCGCAGCGCAATGCAGCAAACAAGGCTTTTTTGTTATGAACGTGCTGCAAGGCGCCTTGAATCGCGGCAGAAACGAAATCCGCAGATCCGAAAAACGCCGCAGACAAAGCTTCCGGCCGCCGTCAGCAGGCGGCTGCCCGCTCATCGGCGGAGACCCCGACCCCGTACTGCTGGCGGCGCAGGCGGTCGCGGCAGCGCAGCAGGCGAAAACGGTTGTAGCGCTGGATCATGATGTACGGCAGATGAACCACTGCGTTGAGCAAAGCGCTGAGTAGGCGCAGTCCCTTCGGAGCAGCCAGCAGCAGCACCACCGAAAGCAGAAGGTTCCCCGTGTGAATCCATTCCCCGCGGCAGGTTTCCGTCAAAAACGTATCGAGATATTCCGGGGTAACGGTATCCAGATGCGCTTTGGAAAACCCATCCTCCGGAATCCTCTGCGGCAGCTTGTCCTTCCAGGATTTGATGCGGAAACAGCGCTGATAAAATTTCCCTCCGTCTTCCCATGGCAGAGCGCTGTAACGGCGAAGATCGGGCGAAAACCGTTCGTCGCTTCCGCAGCAGCCGAGGCGGAAGACTACATAATACCAGGCGGCCGCAAAAAGAATGAGAACTAAAAATTTCCACAGGATCGAATCCGGTCCGAACATGTCATACACCCCTCCACAATCTCTCTGTGCCAAGTATACGGTTCTTTTTTGAACGGGTTGTGAACCTGCAGAAAAGAATATGATAATTTCACCGGCGAAGCACCCTATCCGGAATTATGAATTCATGCCTGCCTCGCGCATCCGTTTCAGCTGGCGCACATCGCGGCCGACAAACGGAAGGATGCGGTAATTCGCAATGATCCGGGAGACGACTCTTTCGGAATAGCGGCTTTCCAGTTCCGAAATGGAAAGATTGGTACTGATAATGGTCGGCCGTTCCGCCATCAACCGGGTGTTGATCAGATTGTAGACCGCCGCGCTGACAAACTGCGTTAAAAATTCCACGCCGAGGTCATCCAGGATCAGCAGATCGCATTCCTGCATCTGGCGCTCGCTTTCACTGCTGTCCGACCGGCCGAATCGTTCGCGCTCGATCTGCAACATAAAATTCTGCGCAGAGCCGTAAACCACACCGTAGCCCTTTTCGATCACTGCGCGGGCGATCGCCAGCGAAAGGTGCGTTTTTCCCAGACCCGTGGCACCGGTCATCAGAATACTCGGCGAATGCAGGGAAAACCGCTCCGCATAGCCGGTGCAGAAACGAAAAATATCCTCCATCTTCCGCCGCGGCGGGATCCCCGTCTTTTCGTCCGGCTCCGTCGGGTAATACGAAAGATCGAAGCGTTCAAAAGAGCTGAGCGCGAGCGGTGTCAGCCGGTTCAGCTTCTGCTGGGCGGTCTCCCGCAGCAGCAGCTTCAGGCATTCGCACATTTTTCCGTCGATATAGCCTTCGTCCCGGCACGCCTGACAGGCAAAATGCGGCTCCATATAATCCTCCGGGAAACCGGCTTCGCGCATCGCCCCGGCGAATTCCCTCTGTTGGCGCAGATTTTCCTCCGCCAGCACGGCGATCTGTTCTTTCGCGTCTTTTCCGGCGATGATCAGCCTGGCTGCGCGCAGCCCCGCTCCGGAAATTTCCTGTTCAATTTCCAGCGCGCGCGGGCACCTCTGCCGAACCTCCTCGCGGTGCTGCCGTGCAGTCCGGTTCGCCGCACTGCGCCTGTCGGCCAGCACTGCCATGGCACTGTCATAGATCTCGCGGTCATATCCCATTGTAATCGTCACTCCCAGCTTTCGTTCCTCCCCGGAAGGCAGAAACCGTTATTTCATCATCAGGTCGCCGTTCAGCGCCATTTTTTCAAACTCATTGATATCATAGGATGTTTTTCTTTTGCTGTCTGCGGCAGCCGGTTTGCCCGAGGGCTTTTCGTTTTTCTCTTTTCTTGCCTCTTCCGGTGTTCGCACACCCTGCGCATTCCAGCGCTCCAGGATCTTATTGATGTACGAAAAACGGACTTTCCCCGTACTGTCCACACAGCGGTCATACGCTTCCCGGATCATATCGTCTTCAAACTGCCAGAGATTGATCCACCGGGAAACCGCTTCGCTTTCTGCCGCGCTGGGCGGCCGCTTTTCGATCCCGAACAGGCGGCTGACCCGGTTCCAGGCTTTTCGCCGCTCATCCAGCTCGCAGATCTTCCGTTCCGCCTTCTCGTGTGTGTCGATCCCGTCCGAAGCCCAGCTGATCGCCATTTTTTCAATATAGGCCATATTGCTTTTGCCGATGCTGACCGCATACTGCACCAGCATGACGATCACGTCTGCCGGAAGCCCGTCCCAGTCGTGCAGATTCAGCAGCGCCCCCATTTCCGGCGTGGAAACCGGGCGCGCAAAAATCGACTGCACCGCATCCATCATGCATCGGAGCTCCTCGTCGCTGTTGATGCGCGCCGCCACCTCGGCGGGATCCAACAGGCGCGGTCTGACCGGCCGGCGCGGCGCTTTCTCTTCTTTTGCAGGCGCAGGAGCCGGCGCCGTTTCCGTTTTCCGATCCGGCTGCACCGCCGCATTCTCCCGTTCCGGCGCGGCAGGCATCAGTTCGCCGCCGCTTTCACGGATCAGCCCCGCTTCGATCCAGTACTGCATCGCGTCGCAGACATCCGCACGGGAAAGCCCCAGCGCAGCGCCGATCGCTTCCGGGTCATTTTCCTGCCCCGCCCGCCGCAGCAGCCACAAAAGCACCTTCAGCTGCGCCGAACCGGCCATTTTCAGGTGGCGGTCCACCACCGCCGCGGGAACGGCAAACACCTGATTCCAGGCGCCAAGTTCCAATTCATATTTCAAAGCGACCGACCCTTCCTTTCGCAATCACAAACAGACGGTTCCCGATTTCACGGGATCCTGAAAACAGTTTATCACGGATCCGTTGTTTTTGCAAAGAAAATTGCTTTTTCCCGCCCGATCCGTACAAGAAAGCTGCTGCCGAACGCAAGACACTCTCGCGCCCGGCAGCAGCCGTTTTTATGATTGATTCAGCTGTTATTTGACATAACGGAGCGGATTGACATAAACGCCGTTCACTATCACAGAAAAATGCAGGTGGTTTCCGGTTGCCCAGTAACCGGTCCGGCCGACTGCCGCGATCGCGGTGCCTTTGGAAACCACAGCGCCGCTGCCGACATACAGTCGGGAACAGTGCGCATAAAAGGTTTTCATCCCGTTGGAATGCTGAATGGTCAGATTATAGCCGTAACCGGGATGCCACCCGGCGCTGATCACCGTTCCGGAATCGGCCGCATAGATGGTCGAGCCGGACGGCGCCTGAATATCGATCGCCTGATGAATACTGCCGGTCACGCCCCACACGCCGTAGCTCTGGGAGATGATATGGGAAGCCGGAACCGGCCACATCAGCTGGCCTGTGGACTGCACGCCGGAATTCGGGGTTGCATAGGACATCGTGTAAGTCGGGCGCTGCAGGGTGCCGACCAGAACCTTCTCATCCACCGCATTCTGCAGGATCACCGTGCTGATGTTCTTCCGGTCGACCTCAACGCCGTCCACATAGGTCACCTCGTCAACCAGCTGTTTCACACCGTTCTGCCCCTTGACCGCCACTTTTGGCGGCGACCCGATATACAGCTTTGACGTTTTCTCCTTGATCGTGGCGTAGGGGATCGACGCCGTATACGTTTCGCGCTTGACCGTCTTGATGGTCAGAAAGCCTTTTTCGCCGGAAATGACGAGCTTATCCCCCACATGGATCGAGCTGTTTTCCAGATCGATCTCCGGGTTCAGGTTCTGCAGCTGCCTGAGCGTTATCCCGAGCTTTGCGGCAATGGAAAGCGGAGCATCGCCCTCTTTGACTACATACGTCTGGCTGACCTCTTCCGTAGCCGTGAGCTTGGCCTGCATGGCTTCCGAACTCATGATGCTGCCGGTGGGATACATCCCCTTCACCAGCTGAACGTCCTGCACGAACGCAACGTCCATCGTATCATCGTCGGTCTTGTTTTCCTTGAGGATCGACTGCAGAATGAACCGCAGATCGGTCTCACTTTTGACCGCGCCGATAAAAGCGTCGTCAACATAAAGGCCGGCCGCCTCTTCAATCACGCTGTCAGAAGCGGCAATGATCTTGTCGCAGACATTGCTGGCCGTAACAAAATACTGATCTTCGCTGATCTCGGTAAAGGTATAGGTCGGAACCACATTGACATCAACGGATTCCGCTGCGCCGGAAACACGCGCCGAAGCCATGTCCACCGCTTCACCGATCACGTTCTCATTCTGAACGTAGCCCAACGATGTTCCGTTATAGGAAATCTCCAGACCGTACTGTGCTTTTGAAATATTCTGCGCAGTAACGACCAGCAGCGCGATCGCTGCCGCCGGAGCCGCCACATTGATCACGCCTCCGAGGATCCCGTGATGCGCCGCAATTGCCCGGCCGGCGGCGCAGAAAAACTGCTTCGCCTTGCCCCCGAATCCTTTTGCCGCACGAATTCTGCCGAACGCATCGGCAAAGCCTTCCTGCAGGCTGTTCCATTCTCTTTTTACGCCGCGCACTCGGCGGCCGATACACCAATCGTAAACCTTCGCCAGAAAACCGGTAACTGGCGCAAAAAATCTTGCGCAGCGCCGGCGGATCCGGTGACTGATGCGAACCGACTGGATCCCGACAAGATACAGAAAACGACCTGTCTGCCGTACGCTGTTTTTTACGGCGCAGCCGATTGCCGCACCAACGTGTAAACGATGTTTCAAAATGCGTCGTTCCTCCTTTCCGGCCGGCAAAAAGGCCAACCGTGACTTGGCGACGGAAAAGGTTACAATTTGTAACCTTTTCATAGTATACAAAATTTTCGCCCGGAAAGCAAGAGGAAAATGTAAACAATCTATGTCGACGCATTTCCGTCATATTGCAAAAGCAAAAAAAGTGCCGTTCTGTTCGGGCTTTACGGCTGTTTCCCACCGGCTGCCCGGCAGATCATTCGGTGCGGTAACGCAGATTTTCCGGCTGCCAGCTGCTGATCACCGGCAGAAAATCCTTTGCTTCCCGCTTTGCGCCCGCAAGGTCATGCTCCTTGTAATTGCCGCACTCCACGGCCGTCGTTCCGGGGACCTGCCCCTCATAATCCGCGATCTGTTCAAAAATACGGCGGATCAGCGCGATCACCTCGTTTTCCGGCAGATCCCTTGTCAGAAAATAGAAGCCCGTGCGGCAGCCCATGGGGCCAAAGTAGATGATCCTGTCGGCATATTCCGAATTGCGCGCCAGCGTTGCAAACAGGTGCTCAATGGTATGGATCGCGGCGTTTTCCAGAAACGGCGGCCGGTTCGGCACGCGCATGCGGATATCGTAGGTCGTCACATCCCCGTCGATGCGGGAGGTGTAAATTCCGCGTTCCAGCAGGTCATGATTGACGCAGAAGCTTTCGATCCGTTTCAGTTCCATTCCAATTCCTCTTTTCATTCGTCAGTATCAAAATAATTCTGCAGGCCGTCTTCCGCCGCCTGCGGATCCATCCCGCACTGCAGCAGCAATGCACAAAAATCCTGCGGCAGCGGGCTGTGCAGAAAAACCTTCTCTCCGTTCACCGGCTGCGGGAAAGCGGCGCGGCCGCAGTGCAGCGCGTGGCGTGCGATCAGCTCCGTAGAGCCGTCGTACATATCATCCCCGGCCAGCGGAAAGCCGAGCGACGAAAAATGCGCCCGGATCTGGTGGGTACGGCCCGTTTCCAGCCGGACAGCGAGCAGCGTATGATTTTTCCCGCACGCCAGCGCCCGCCAGTGCGTCACCGCGCGCTCGCCTCCCTCGCCGATCTCGCGCCGGATCCCGTGTCCTTCCATCCTGCGAAGCGGCGCATCCACGGTTCCTTTTCCCGTCAGGCACCCCTGCACCACGGCAAGATACGCCTTCTGCACGGTTCCTGTCAGCGCATAAGCCGCATGGGCGTGCTTGGCGGTCACCACAATGCCGGAGGTGTTCCGGTCCAGCCGGTTGACCGGGCGGAACGTTGCGCATTCGCCCTTTTGCTGCAGATAGGCTGCGGACGCATTGGCAAGGGTATCGCCGGCATGTCCCGCCGAGGGATGCACCGGCATGAACGGCGGCTTGTCGAACACCAGCACATCGCCGTCCTCATACAGCACCGGAACATGCAGATCCACCGCCTGCTGCGGCCGTTCCGCTTCCTGCGGCAGGCGGATTACTACCCTTTGTCCGGTGTGAACGCGGTCGATCGTGCGCAGCAGAACGCCGTCCGCCGTCACCCCGTTTTCCACCTTTTTCAGTTCCTGAACCGTATGATAGGAAAGCCCGCAGAAGCTGCGCAGAAAAAATTTTCCCCGCGCACCGTCAAACTCTTCCGGTACCGTAAAATGAAGTTCTCTCAGCGCAGACCGCTCCTTTCGCCGGCGTTCCCGTGAAAATGAAGCGGCACAGCCCCGCAGAGCCATGCCGCCGAATTGATTCTGAATGCGGAATTACTTTACCACGCGGGTCCATCCGAACGGATCCGGCAGCTTGCCCCACTGGATCCCGGTGAGCGTGTCATAAAGCTTCTGGGTCACAGGGCCGATCTTTCCTTCGCCGATAAAGGCGTGCTCGTCCTTCCAGACCAGCTCCTTGACCGGGGAAACAACGGCGGCGGTGCCGGTGCCGAAAACCTCCTCCAGCTTGCCCTCGCGGGAAGCCTGCATGATATCGGCGATCGCAAGCTTGCCTTCGATCACTTCATAGCCCCAGTTTCTGAGCAGCTCGATGCAGCTGCGGCGGGTCACGCCGGGCAGCACCGTACCCACGGTAGCGGCCGTATAGATCTTCCCGTCGATTTTGAACATGATGTTCATGCTGCCGACTTCTTCGACGTATTTCTTTTCCACGCCGTCCAGCCAGAGCACCTGTGCATAGCCCTGCTCCTCGGCCAGCTCGCCGGCCTTGATGGAGGCGGCGTAGTTTCCGCCGCACTTGGTAAAGCCGGTCAGACCGGGTGCCGCGCGGATGTATTCATCCTCAACATAGATGCGGACCGGGTTGATGCCTTCGGCATAATAAGCGCCCGAAGGAGCGCAGATGATCGCAAAGATATAGCGCTTGGAGGCATGAACGCCGAGGCCGACGTCCGTGGCAAACACAAAGGGGCGGATGTAAAGCGAAGCGCCGTCGGTGTGCGGAACCCAGTCCTGCTCCACCTTCACCAGTTCGTTGACCGCCTGAATATAATCCTCCACCGGGATCTTCGGAATGCAGAGACGATCCGAGGAATCCTGCATCCGGGCGGCGTTGCATTCGGGGCGGAACAGCTGAATGGTATTATCGGCCGTGCGGTAAGCCTTCATACCCTCAAAAATCTCCTGAGCATAATGGAAAACCACACAGGCAGGATCCAGTTCAAAAGGAGCATACGGTACGATCCGCGGATCGTGCCAGCCTTTTCCCGCCTCATAGTCCATCAGGAACATATGATCCGTAAAAATTTTGCCGAAGCCGAGCTTGGATTCATCCGCCGGTTTCGCCTTCGGTGTTTTTGTCAATTCGATTTTGATGTCCAGCATAACAAATGACCATCCTTTCTTTGTGGAGAACGCTCCCCCAAAGACGGTACGGAACGCGCGCCGCGCTCTGCTTGGGTTCCCTACAAAATACTTTTTTCAGATTATACTATAATATATAGGAAATTGCAAGGTTCGGCGCCGCCGGAGTTCAAAAAAACTTTCATCGTGTTACCGCGCGAAACTGTTCTGAATTCCTGCATCCGATAGAATAAATTGACACACCCGCCGCACTCCTGTATAATGAAATCTGCTTCAGGAATTCCTTCAAAAGTAACGATCCGGTTCCTGTTTTTTCAGTGCGGGAGCGGTTCATCAACACAGGAAAGGCGGCTGTTTTATGCAGGAAAAAATTTTGAAATTGTTGGAAGAAAACGCGCGTCTGTCCAACCGGCAGATCGCGGTCATGCTCGATACCACCGAGGACGCCGTTGCTGCCGCCATTGCGGAATATGAGAAAAACGGCGTGATCAAGGGATATCAGGCCGTGGTAGACTGGGATTCCTCCGCGCCGGGCCATGTAACGGCAATGATCGAGCTGAAGGTCGCCCCCCGCCGCGATTCCGGTTTTGACGAGATCGCCCACCGCGTGATGGAATACGAAGAGGTGGAAAGCGTTTATCTGATGAGCGGCGGCTACGATCTGCTGGTCTGCGTGCGCGGCAGCTCTCTGCAGGACGTCGCAATGTTTGTTGCAAAACGGCTCTCCACGCTGGACGGCGTTCTTTCCACCGCGACGCACTTTCTGCTGACCAAATATAAGGAAAACGGCTTTGACCTGACCGGCGGAAAAGAAAAGGATAAAAGGAGCATGGTACTGTGATCGATTACGAGTCCGTTCTGGGCAGCCGGATCCGACAGGTCAAGCCTTCCGGGATCCGCCGTTTTTTTGATATTGCAAACGAGATGGAGGATGTGATCTCCCTGAGCATCGGAGAACCGGATTTTTCCACTCCGTGGCACATCCGTCAGGCCGCTATCGATTCCATTGAAAAGGGCAACACCTTTTATTCCCCCAACCGCGGCTTCGCCGAACTGCGCAGCGAGATCTGCAATTACTTTTCCCGTCGCTTTTCCGTGCAGTACGCACCGGAAAGCGAGGTGCTCGTCACCGTCGGCGGTTCCGAGGCGATCGACGCCTGCATCCGTACGCTGATCGACCCCGGCGACGAGGTGCTGATCCCGCAGCCGAGCTTTGTCTGTTACGAACCCCTTGCCGAAATGGCCGGCGGAGTTCCGGTAGCGCTGGAAACACGCGCCTCCGACGGATTCCGGCTG
>JAQXJH010000052.1 GCA_029008595.1 Bacillota bacterium | reverse complement strand
GTGATGGGATGCTATGACTGGGCACGGAATCTGTTCAATGATACGCTGAAACAAAACAACATTTCATACCGGCTGCAGCCGGAGCGTCTGGCGTTCTATTGTTACCACATGTATTTCTTTTACCTGGGAGAATTTTTGCAGGTGCATCCTATCTGTGATCAAAGCGAAAGGATCCTGGATTATTTTGAAAACGGATGGATCAGAAGCAGGATCGCATTTGCCGATTCCGTATGCCGGGAGTGCGGCTTCCTGCCGTAAGCTCTTTTTGGCAGAAAACGCACGCTGATCACATACCTTGCCAACAGTTTTCCCATGGGCATCCGCCAGAACCCGAACCTGCACAGAGAAGGGCGGCGCTTATTGCAAGATGCACAAAGAAAGCCACAAATTATTTGCTTGCCTTCCGGATCGTTTTGAGCCGCTTTCTGTGGATTTCTGCCGTTTTCTGTGTTATCATAAATGAAACAGCGATCTCCGGAATATTGCTGCAGAAAATAAAATAAAACGGAAGGCAGGATGCGCAATGGCTACAAAACGAATGATCCTTGTCACCTCTCCCCCGGCATGCGGAAAAACCAGACTTTCCAGAAAATTAGCCTCCCGGCTTGAGCATGTGGTTTATCTGGACAAAGACAGCCTGATCCCTCTTTCCAAACAGATCTTTGCAGTGGCCGGCGAGCCATACAACCGGAGTTCCGACTTTTTTGAACGGGAGATCCGCAATTACGAATACGAAGTCATTGTAGATATGGGGCTGGAGGCGCTCAAGTACGACAATATTGTGCTGATCAACGCCCCCTTTACGCGTGAGATCCGTGATACGCAGTACATAGCCGGACTGCGCGCCAAGCTGGCCGAAGCAGGCGCCCGGCTTTCGATCGTCTGGATCGTCACCGATCCGGAAGTATGCCATCAGCGCATGCTTCACCGCAATTCCGACCGCGATACATGGAAGCTTGCCCATTGGGAGGAATATATCAAAACCGTCAATTTTGATGTGCCGGAAGCGCTCAACGACCCGACCGTGCAGGACGATCTGATCCTGTATTATAATTCCACCGACGAATTGGCCGAAAAATCGTTCGGCGAGCTGATGGCCATTCTGGAAAGCTGACGGCGGAAAATATTTTTTAACACAAAAAAGCAGCGGACTTACATCCTCCCGGATGCAGGTCCGCTGTTCTGTTTGAAAAGAACGTTTCATTGGATCGCGCGTTAAAAAGAACCGCCCGTGCGAAGAATATTTCTCCAGTCCAGATCGCCGCGCTCCAGACCGTGAATCAGCACCTCGCCGGTCGCGATGTTCGTCGCCACCGGAATGTTATGCGAATCGCAAAGGCGCAGCAGATTCATATCGTTGGGTTCATCCGGCTTCGGCGTCAGCGGATCGCGGAAGAACAGAAGCAGATCGATCTCTTCGCAGCCGATCAGGGCCGCCAGCTGCTGGTCGCCGCCCTGCGGGCCGGCAAGAAAACGCTTGATCGTCAGCCCGGTTGCCTCAGAAACAAGCTTTCCGGTCGTCCCGGTCGCGCACAGATTGTGGCGGCTCAGGATTCCGCAGTATGCAATGCAAAACTGCACCATCAGTTCTTTTTTTGCGTCATGTGCGATCAGTCCGATATTCATGTATTATCAATCCTTTCAGCAAGAAATGGAGGATCCGCATATTTGCGTCAGCGAATGGCCAGCGGCACCTGCTGCCCTTCCATCCGCCGGGAGATCCGCTCAAAAGCAGCCGAAGCGGCGCCTTTTTCCGGCAGGGGGTGTCCGTTCGCTGCACAGACGGGAACCAGATCATCCTCCGGAACGATCCCGAGCAGCTGCGCACCCGTGCGGTCAATCACCTCATCCAGATCGGCAAAGCTGCCTGACCGGCGAAAGATCTCTTCCCGGAACCTTGTCAGCACCAACCGGCACTCCAGCCGGTATTCCTCCAGCGTCCGGCGCACTGCCGCCGCTGCCCGTACACTGACGGGATCCGCCGTTGCCGCAAGGATCGCCCGGTTTGCGGGAGCACTGGCCGAAAGAAATCCGGCGCCGATTCCCGCGGGGCTGTCGATCAGGATATGGTCAAACTGCGCGGAAAGCGCACCCACAACCATCCGCATCACACGCGGCGCAAACGGTCTGCCCTGCTGCGCGGGGAGCAAAAAAAGCTGCGGCAGCGCGGTGGGATAAACCGCCTCCTGCGGAGCGCACCGCCCCTGAGCGATGTCTCCCAGATCATAGGCCAGCGTTTCGGTGACCCCCAGCAGCACATCCAGACTGCGCAGACCGGCGTCGCCGTCGATCAGCAGGACGCGTTTTCCCTGCCGGCAAAGTGCAGAACCCAGCCCGGCACAAAGGGTCGATTTGCCGACGCCTCCCTTACCGGACACAACCACCGTCACAACTGCCATTGAAAACGATCCTTTCCTTGCTGATGGAAAAGCAAAGCGCCTGTCAGTCACACCGTAAACATTCGCCGATAGATTCCCTATTTATAATGTTATCATAAAAAAGCAAATTCGTCAAAAGGTTTTCCAATAAAACACCAACAAAAGCGTTCCGGAATTCTTGTGGATATTGCGGAAAAAATCAGGATCAATCCGCTGCAGCGTCTCCTTCTGCCTCAATCTGCACTTCTTCGGTCTCGAGACCGAAATAGTGGTCCAGAATCGTTTTGGCGGCCGCCGCCCCCGAATAACCGTGCGCACCGTGCTCCAGAACGATTACAATGGCGATCTCGGGATCCTCATAAGGCGCATAGCAGGCAAACACACCGTGTGCCGATCCGGTCTGTGTGGTGGCGGTACCGGTTTTACCGGCGAGCGCAATGGGATAATTGCCAAGCGTGGAGCTGACCGAGCCTCCGGTGATCGCCAGGCGCATACCCTGCTGCACCGCTTTCAGATTTGCTTCGTCCACATTGAGCGTATTCAGAACCGTCGGATTCTCCGCTACGTCGGCCACGACCTCGTCGGTACGCGAATAGTCCGTGATCTTTTTGACAACGTGCGCCTGATAGCGCGTACCGCCGTTTGCGATGGTGGAAATATAGCTTGCAATCTGGATCGGCGTGAACAGGTTGTCTGACTGCCCGATCGCGGCCTGAATGGTATCGCCGGCCTCCCACGTTCTCCCGGCCTTTTCACGTTCCTTGCGTCCGGCAAGCGTTCCTGACGCTTCCGGAAGCTCAATCCCGGTCTTCTGCCCCAGCCCGAGTGCCGTCTGGTATTCGTTCATTTTATCGATACCCAGCCGGAAGCCTGTTTCATAAAAAAAGATATTGCATGAGACCTGCAGCGCATAGCGGACGTTCGTATTGCCGTGCCAGCCGAGGCACTGGAATCTCCACTGCGGCAGGAACCGGGAATAGATATGGTTGCAGTTGATGGTTTCATTCGCCGAAATGACTCCTTCCTGCAGCCCGGCCAGCGCCACGGCCGGCTTCATAACGGAACCGGGAGGATAGATGCCGGTGGTGCAGCGGTTGACCAGCGGCGTTCCGATATCGTCCGAAGCAAGCGTCGCCAGATCCTCTACATAAGTAGAAAGATTATAGGACGGATACGTCGCCATTGCCAGCACCTCTCCGGTGTTGACGTCCATCACGACCGCAGCGCCGCCGCTGCAGTCGCCGAAATTGTATTTCGGGTCATTCGCCGCATTTTCCAGAACGGCTTCTATATTGGCCTGCAGCGCATCCTGAGCGACCTTCTGCAGTTCGCTGTCGATCGTCAGATAGACCGTATTTCCGTTCACCGGAAGCACGGTATCCTCGACCGATACAACGTTGCCGCTTTTATCGATCTCAATGGTACGCGTACCGTCCGTTCCGTGGAGATACGCCTCCTGAGAGTTTTCCACGCCGAACTGGCCGAACAGGTCGGTCAGCTTGTAGCCGTTATCCTTGTTTGCCTGATACTGCGCTTCCGTAATGGCGCCCACGCGGCCGATCACATGCGGCGCAATATCGCCGGAAACATAATTCCGCACCGTGGTGTTCTTCACCGAAACGCCGCCAAAGGCATCGCGGCTTTCCATAATGACCGCAACGGTTGCGTCAGAAACATTCTGCGCAAAGGTATAGGGATAGGCAAACGAATAGTTCTGGCGGCGCATTTCATTGCGCACGCTGACGATCATCCGGGCATCCTCCGCGCTGTAATTCTCGCATTCATACTTTTCAATCAGCGCGTCCATGCAGTTCTGTGCGGTGGCATACTGCTGCAGGCGGCACTCCGTAATAATCGAAGCGATCGCAGCATCCTTGCCCTCTTCAAACTGATATTCTCCGTTTTCATCCACAACGATCGGCAGATTGTCTGTCCACTGCTCTCCGTTGCTTTCCAGCAGACGGCAAAGCTTCAGAATGATCTCGTTTTCGTTGCCGTCGCGCATATACGCCTTGTCAAAGACAATATTGCGGCCCAGCTCGTTCACAGCCAGTTCAACGCCGTTGCGGTCCAGAATCTCGCCGCGCGCCGCCTGGATCGAAACGGTGCGGGTGCCGGTTTTTTCGGCATAATCGCGGTAATATTCGCCGTTCACGACCTGCAGGCGAAACAGCTCGCCCACATATGCAAGAAAAATGATCAATGTCAGCGCCATCATAAAGAACGCGCGCGGAAAATGAAAGCGTTTTTTCATTTCAGAATCTCCCGGCCGATGCGGCACAATCGATTCACGCAGCTTCGCTGAGCCGCAGTGCAATCACTCGGTTGAACAGATAAAACAAGGGCGTCACGGCAAAGGTGTAGACCATCTTCGGCAAAATACTGCCCAGGAACACATACTGCAGATCTCCGTAACCCGGCAGAATGTAGAAAAATACCCACTGCAGAACGATCACCACCGGAACGGCCACAACCGCCGCAAGCAGCGCCACCAGCAGATTCGTGCGGAAGATCTGCATCGTCATGGAACCCAGCACAAAGCAGAGGATCGCCAGAACGATCGCATGGAATCCCAGAATATCGCTGCCGCCCATATCGATCAGCAGGCCGGCGGCAATTCCGACGGCCATCCCGCCGATGTCGCCTTCAAACATGGCGATCGTCAGCGCGGCAGGAATCAGAAGCACCGGCCGTGCGCCGGAAACCGCCGGTATGATCCCCGGCGTGGTCTGGAGCACATAAACCGCGATCAGCTCCAGAAAATATAAGATCCATCGGAACACGCGTCTGCCGGACAACAGCCAGCCCTCCCTTCTGCACAATGACGTACCGTCCGTTTTTCAATCACCGTTGAGCGAATCCATCGTTTCGCCCTGTCCCAGAAAAGAGGTGATCACAAAAACATCCTTGACGTTCTGAATCTCCGATGCAGGCCGCAGCACCGCCGTAAGGGAAATATCCAGCGAACCGGTGCCGATGCTCTGCACGGTTCCGATCACTATTCTGGCCGGAAAAACGCCGCCCATGCCGGAGGTAACGATCAGTTCGCCCTGCTGCACCGCGGCCTTCGGGTCAAGCGACGTCAGCTGCACCAGATTCTGATCTGCCAGCTTTTTGTCGCCGGTCAGGATCCCCGTATCCCCCGACTCCGCACTGATTGCCGCCACCTGAACGTCCGGGCTGAAGATCGTCGCCACCTTGGCATACGTCGCGCCGACCTTTGTAACGCGGCCGACAAGCCCGCTCTCCGTAATGACCGGATCTCCGGCCTGCACCCCCGCCAGCGAGCCTTTATTGATGGTGAAGCCGTAAAACTCTTCGTTCGGGTCGCGGCCCACCACCGAAGCGGAAACAAATTCCCAGTCCGGATTCAGATCCTTGAGATCCAGATATTTTTTCAGCTGTTCGTTCTCTTTTTTGACGGAATAATAATCGACCAGCTGGGTATTCTTTTCCGCAAGCTCTTTTTCCAGCTCCGTGATCCGGTCGCGAAGCTCCTGCAGCGTTCGCGGATCGTTCCGGTCGATCGCATCCTGTATCTGATCGCCGCCTTCGCCCGCAATGTCCTGCATGGGGGTGGAAAACAGCCCGACGATCGACGAGGTCAGCGACGAAAAACCGCCGATGCTTACGGTGTAAACGACGGCGCCCAGCAGCACCACGATGGACACGACCAGCATTTTGAATCCTCTGGTGTGAAAAAAGTCTCTCATGCGCCAACTCCTTTCCCGGGTTCTGCGATCCCGCAGCGCATTCTTTCAGGCCGCCGGCCGATAATGCGGCAGCGCAAAACAAAAGCAGGCCTGGCTTGCCCGGAAAACTCCGAAAAAACCAGACCGGCCAAAACCTATCGTTCTGAAAAAGGAACACGCGCCTCAGCGGCGTGCCTTGTAATAAGAGCTTGGCAGATTCACATCCAGCCGCTTGCCCGTACCGTCGGCAACGCAGTCCAGCGGGCGCTCCGCAACATGCACCGGCATACCGGTTTCCTGCGAGATCAGCATATCCAGACCGCGCAGCAGCGCACCGCCGCCCGTCAGCATAATGCCATGGTCGATGATGTCGGCGGAAAGCTCCGGCGGCGTTTTTTCCAGCGTACTTTTCACAACCTCAACGATCGTCTGCAGCGGATCGGCCAGCGCCTCCCGCACCTCGGCAGCAGAAAGCACAACGTTCTTCGGCAGTCCGTCCACCAGATTGCGTCCTTTGATCTCAAACGTTCCTTCGTCCTCATAGGGCATCGCAGAACCGATGCGCACCTTGATATCTTCGGCCGTGCGTTCGCCGATCAGCAGATTGAACTTCTTTTTCACGTAGGAAATAATGGCTTCATCGAATTTATCTCCCGCAACACGGGCAGAAACAGCCGTAACAATATCCCCCAGCGAGATCACGGCGACCTCGGAAGTACCGCCGCCGATATCGACCACCATGCTGCCGGTCGGCTCGTCCACCGGCAGACCGGCGCCGATCGCCGCCGCCATCGGTTCCTCGATCAGGTCAACATCCACAGCGCCTGCCTTGGTTGCGGCGTCACGCACAGCACGGCGCTCCACCTCGGTCACGCCGGAGGGGATGCAGATCACCACTTTGGCGCGGTGGAACGGGCTGCTCTTGACCGCTTTTGTGATAAAATGCTTGAGCATGGTCGCAGTGATATCAAAATCCGCGATCACGCCGTCCTTCAGCGGACGGACGGCAACAATGGAACCCGGGGTACGGCCGATCATCTCCTTGGCCTGTGCACCGACGGCAAGAACATTATCAGTACGAACGTCGACCGCAACGACCGACGGTTCGCGGATGACGATTCCCTTTCCCTTCATATAGACCAGTGTGTTTGCGGTACCGAGATCTATTCCGATTTCTTTCGTGAACATTCTCTTTCTGACTCCTTTCCAAATATCGGCGAAAACGCCTGTTCAGCACCTCCGCCGGAGCGGAATGCAAAAGCTTTGCAAATGAAATGTTTATTTATTTATTATAACCGCAAACCGATCATTTCTCAATAACTAAATTGTCATTCGGCAAAAAAAATAAAGAAAGCCCGCCCTGGCCGGAGCCGGGGCGGACTGCAGACGGTTTTTTCTGCTTATTTTGCCACAAAGGACTGGCAGTCGGTGCACTGATCCATCGTCGGGTTTGCTTCGTGCGTACCGACGGTGATGCAGTTCAGACTGCAGTATTCCTCCGAAGAGCAATGGTTTTTACACTGTTCCACATGGCACTTGATGCTGCGGTTCGCCTGATTGCATTCCATATTCAGACAGCTCCTTTCATGATGAACACATTCTCCACGCGGCGCCGGTCATTGTTTCGGCGGCGTGTCAATAGTTTGCGCGGAATCCTCTGCGCTATTCATCACGAAAAGCGAAAATTGTGCCGCTGCAGCGAGCGCCGTTTTATCCGTATTTTTTATAATTTCCGGAGTGTTTATTCTGATTTTTCCGCTGCAGTTTTTTCTTTTTGATGTTATAAACGATCGACACCGCGATATAGATCACCAGCAGCACGACAAGCACAGCAAGCCCGATTTTGATCCATTTGGAGCGGAGGATCGTTTCGGCCTTGTCCAGCAGGATCAGCAGCTGCGAGCTTTCCACGCTTTCGTCCGAAACAAGATTGATCGTCCCGAGCACGATCCTGTTTTCGCCGTAGCCGTAAGAGACCGTCGCCGTTCCCATTACGTCTCCCTTGTTCACCGGCGCGTCGACCGATTCCGGAACATCGCCGTTCGGTGTGATCAGCACACTGGCAGCGTCGATCTCCGTGGGCACCATGGTGGCAAAATCGCTTTCCGGCACCAGCAGCAGCGTGTCCTGATTCCAGGCAAAATTCAGCGTGATCTGCTTGACCGCCGCCGAGGAGGTAACGAGCGTTTTGTAGCTCAGCGTGGAAAAAGCCCAGTCGTAGAGCGCCTTTGCGTCAAGCATCGCTCCGTTTTTCATTCTTTTGCCTTCTTCGTCCCGCAGCGGTGCGCCGAACGACACACACAGGTATCTCGCTTTTTTGGATGCATTATAGGCCGTCGTCACCAGGCAGTATCCCGCTTCTTCCGTGCTGCCGGTTTTGATCCCCTCCACATATTTGTAATAATAGCTTCCGCCGCTGACGCTGTCCTGCATGTAATTGGTCGTGGCAAGCGTTGTTGCCGTCTTGCGGACATTGTCTGCCGGAATGGTATACCGGGTGGTTTTGCAGACCTTCATAAACAGATCGGCGTACGGGGAGGAAAGGATGTACTGAACGATTCTGGCCATATCGTTTGCAGTGGTGTAGTGCTGCGGATCGTGCAGGCCGTGCGGATTGACAAAATGCGTGTTGGTACAGCCAAGCTCCTGTGCGCGCTGATTCATCATCTCCACAAACTTCGGGATCGCCTCTCCCTGCACGCCGCCGCCCAGATAATCCGCGATCACCATCGCCGCATCATTGCCGGACGGAATCATCAGGCAGTAAAGCAGCTGCTCGGCGGTAAGCGTTTCGCCCCGAAGAACGCCGGCCAGCGAGGAATTTGTTCCTCCGAGCAGGTCGAGCGCATAGGCCGGCGCAGTGATCTGCGTATTCAGATCCGGCACATTTTCCATCAGAAGCAGCGCCACAATAATTTTCGTAACGGACGCCGGCTCCATAGCATCGTCCGCGCCATAGGAAAAAACCGTTTCGCCCGTATCCAGATTCACCAGCACCGCAGATCTGGAATAAAGCTCCGAGCCTTCCACGGCGCCGGCCTGCTGCGCTTTCTGCAGAAAATCCTCGGTAAAGTCCGCAGCAAACGCCTGCAGAGGAGAAATCAGCATCGCCGCCGCCAAAAGAAATGCCAATAAAAATTTTGCTGCTTTTTTCATGGAACTTTCTCCTCCGATGTGGTATGATGAATACAGTATATCATTTTACGCCGCAAAGTAAAAGAGAGAACGGCAAAATTCAGGTTGGAAATTCTTTTTCCTGAGCACCGGAAAGGCAAGGTTTTCAAATATGATCTGGATCACGGGAGACACCCACGGGGATTTGGCCCGGTTTCAAACAAAAGCGGCCCGCAGGCTTCGTTCAGGGGATTCCCTGATCGTCTGCGGGGACTTCGGTTTCGTCTGGGATGGGAGCGCCAAAGAAAAAAAGGCGCTCAAATGGCTGCAGAAAAGAAAGTACAACATCCTGTTTCTGGACGGCAAACACGAAAATTACGATCTGCTGCGGGAGTTTCCCGAAATCGAGGCGTTCGGCGGCAAAGTGCAGCATCTGGGCGGCAGCGTGTATCATTTGCTGCGCGGCGAGATCTATGAGCTGGAAGGCAAGCAAATTTTTGCGTTCGGCGGCGGCGAAAGCAGTGAAAAAGAATTCCGCCGCGAACAGGATCGCTTCTGGGATGATGAGATGCCCACCGCCGCAGAGATGGAACGCGCGGTAAACAGCCTGAACCGCTGCGGGCGCCGGGTGGATTATATCATCACGCACGAAGCGCCGGTCGCCGCAAAAGGCCTGCACAACAACCGCGTCGATTCCGTCAGCACGCTGGAAACCTTTTTTGACGAGACCGCCCGCCATGTGGAGTTTTCCTGCTGGTACTTCGGCAGCATTCACCAGAACAAGCGCATCTCGACACGTTACCACGCGCTGTTCGACGACATTGTCCCCGCGGACGGACAAAAATAACCCCGCTCCCCTGCAGCGTTCGGCTGCCATAAATCAAAAAAACGGGACAGATTCCTTTGCCGGCTGATACCGCAGGCAGAAATCTGTCCCTTTGTTTTTGTTGTTCCGGTCAAAAACGAAAGACCGTTTTGGGCGGTTCAGATGCACGCTTTACCGGACGCATCCTCCGAAACGGGATCATTCTCCGCGAAGAGAAAGATATTTTTCCAGATGTGCGGCTTCCAGCGCCTTGCGCAGCGCAAAGGCCAGCGGAACCGCCACGATGACGGCGATCGCGCCGTTTGTCAGCGAAGTGGCAGCCTTCGGGATCAGCATCGTCCAGACCGTTGCAATATCGTTCTTTTCGATCCAGTATTTCACCACAAAGGTTTTGGAAAGATAGAGCACGACGTAGGTCAGCTGGCCCGCGATCCCGGCGATCACATTCCGGCCGAAATCTTTGCCTTCTTTTTTGCCTGCGTGGGCAATGATCCCGCAGACAAAGGCCATCAGGAATTTGAACGCGAAGGTGATGTAAAATTCGGGCGCATAGACCGGGTCAGTCAGATCGAACACAGCCGCTCCGATGCCGGCCGCCAGCCCGCCGCCGACGCCGCCGAGCAGATAACCGGAAAGCAGGCAGAAAACGTTGCCGAAATGGATCCGGGTGCCCAGGTCGCCGCCGATCGGCAGACGGATCTGCAGGTAATTGCTCACCATGCACAGCGCCGCCATCAGGCCGACGAAGCAGATAAATATCACTTTATTCTTTTGATTTTTTTCACTCATGAAAACTTTCTCCTCTCTGCACAACTCGGGACCGATTTTTCATCAGCACGCAGCGCTCCGGACCCGCGGCGCCCGGGCACGCTTTGGCTGCTGAAGGAACACACCGGAAATTTTTCCGGAATCCCTTGTGTTTTTTGAATTCTGTGATACAATCATATCAGATAACTGTACTTTTTAAAATGCACAGTTTTAATTATTTTTATCAGGACAGTTTTCTTTTGATCCGGACACCGTCCGCCGCCAGGGGAGGAAAAAAATATGCTTCTGGATTATCTGAATCTGGATGAAACGGCCGCTGAACCGCTTTACCAGCAGCTTTACCGTTTTTTCTGCAGCGCGATCACACACGGGCAGATCACGGCGGGGGAACATCTTCCGTCCATCCGCCGTCTTGCGGAGGATCTGAACGTCAGCCGCACGACGGTTGAAACAGCCTATCAGCAGCTTTGCGTGGAGGGGTATCTGGAAAGCAGGCCGCAGCGCGGTTATTATGCGCTCGCGCTGCCGTTGACGCCGCAGAAAAGCTCCGCCGTGCAGCGCGTTTCTCCGGCCGCCTCCGCCCCGAAGCTCCGCTACCGCTTTTCGACGGATTCCATCGACCGGCGCGCCTTTCGGGTGGAGCTTTGGCAAAAATATATCCGCGAGGCGCTCAGTCATCAGGAGATCATCACCGCCTACGGAGATCACCAGGGGGAACCGGAGCTGCGTTCCGCGCTGGCCGAATACAGCCACAGCGTCCGCGGCGTAACGGCATCTCCGGAACGCATCGTCGTCGGCGCCGGGACCCAGCCGCTGCTTTTTATGCTCAGCGGAATGCTGCGCCGGAACGACCGCATGATCGGCATGGAAAGCCCGGGCTTTGTACAGGCGGAACAGGTATTTGCCGACTGCGGGCTGGAAATCTGCCGCCTGCCGGGCGACGAAAGCGGAATCCGGCTCGACGCGCTGGAAAGCTCCGGCGTCCGGATCATTTATGTCAACCCGACCAACCGGCTCGGCTCCGGTTCGCCGATCCCGATGACCCGGCGGGCCGAGCTGATCGAATGGGCCGCCCGCCGCGGCGCAATGATCCTGGAAGACGACTACAACGGCGAGCTGCGCTATTCCGCGCGCCCCATCCCCGCCATGCAGTCCATCGGCAGCGGCGACAATGTGGTCTATCTCGGCACCTTTTCCAAGGTGCTGCTGCCGTCGGTGCGGATGGGATACCTCGTTTTGCCTCCGTCGCTTGCGTCCGTCTATCAGGAACGTTCCGCCGCCTACAACCAGACCGCATCCCGCGTGGAACAGCTGGCTCTGGCGCGCATGATCCGCGAAGGCGAGCTGGAAAAACAGCTGCGCCGGCTGCGCAAGCTTTATGCCGCTAAGGGCGAGCTGCTGCTCTGCTGCCTGCAGAAGGAATTCGGCAGCGCGATACAGATCACCATGCAGGAAACGGCGCTGCGGGTCGTCGTTTCCCCCGGGATCCCTGCCGATTCGGCGCAGCTCTGCGCTCTTGCCGCCGGACAGAACGTTCAGGTTCTGCCGTTCGGTGAAAACGAGCTTCCCGGCCGGGTGCTTCTGGGCTTTTCCGGGATCGCGCAGGAGGATATCCCCGAAGCCGTTCACCGCCTCTCTCTTGCATGGAAGACAAAAATCTGATACAATACTCCAAAAGACACGCACGCAGAAAGGAAGATGCGCATGCCGCGCTTTTTTGTACCGGGCACCATTGCAGACGCTGTTTCCCTCATCGGTGAGGACGCCGCCCATGTGGCGCGTTCCCTGCGGATGACTCCCGGCGAAACGCTGACACTTTGCGACGGCGCCGGAACCGACTATCTCTGCACGATCACATCGGTCGCTCCCGATGAAATTCAGCTGCGGGTGGAACGCAGCGAGCCGAGCCGCAGCGAACCGGACGTTGCCGTCACCCTGTTTCAGGGGTTGCCGAAGGGCGAAAAAATGGAATGGATCGTTCAGAAATCGGTCGAGCTTGGTGCGGCGCGGATCGTTCCCTATCTTGCCGCGCGGAGCATTTCCCGTCCGGACGGCGGAGCGGCGCAGAAAAAGGCGCAGCGCTGGCAGAAGATCGCCAACGAGGCGGCCAAACAATCGCAGCGCGGTTCTCTTCCGCAGGTTGAGGCGCCCGTTCCCTTTGAGCAGGCCGTTCGCGAAGCGCAAGGCTGCGATCAGGTTCTCGTGCTTTACGAGGGCGGCGGCCGTCCCCTGCGCGAATTTCTGCAGGAAAAACCGCGGAGTCTGGCGCTGTTTGTCGGCCCGGAAGGCGGCTTTGATCCGGATGAGATCGCCGTACTGCAGTCTCTGGGCGCCGGGATCGTCACGCTCGGCAGCCGGATCCTGCGCACGGAAACCGCTCCGCTGGCCGCTCTTTCCGCGGTAATGTTCGCCACCGGCAATCTGGAATAAGCTGCGGGCCGTGTCGGATCCTGATACATGATGTATTAATTGCACAAGAAATTACAAAACGGAGGAAATTCTGATGAAAAACCCGATCGTAACGATTGAAATGGAAGACGGAAACAAGATCACCGCGGAGCTGTATCCCGAAATTGCCCCCAACACCGTGCGCAATTTCGTTTCGCTGGTGCGCAAAGGCTTTTATGACGGCGTGATTTTTCACCGCGTGATCCCCGGCTTCATGATCCAGGGCGGCGACCCCAAGGGCACCGGAACCGGCGGCCCCGGCTACTGCATCAAGGGCGAATTTACGGCCAACCGCTTCCGCAACGATCTGAAGCATGAACGCGGCGTTCTCTCCATGGCCCGCACGATGGATCCCGACAGCGCCGGTTCCCAGTTCTTTATCATGACGGAAAAAGCGCCGCATCTGGACGGCCAGTATGCCGCGTTCGGCAAAGTGACCGACGGTATGGACGAGGTCGACCGCATCGTTTCGGCCAAACGCGACCGCCGCGACCGTCCGCATGAGGATCAGCGCATGGCAAAGGTGACCGTCGAGACCTTCGGCGAAACCTTTGACGAGCCGGAGACCTGCTGAGTCCCCGCGACGTACAGTTATTTCTAAAAAAGCAGCCCGACGGCAGCGGAAGGTTCCGTGCCGCGGGCTGCTTTTATTTGTGTGGGCTTGCTTCGTCGGATCAATCGTCGTCCTCCGGCTTGTATTCCGCAAACAGCTTGCGGATCGCCGGCATTTCCTCGCTGATTTTGATGTGCTGCGGGCAGAGCGACTCGCAGCGGCGGCAGGCGCGGCAAAGCTCGGCCTTGCCCTGCAGCCCGGCATAATCCGCCGCGGCGGTCTTCATTCCCTGCGAAACGGTCTTGTTGTAGCAGACAAACGTTTCCGGAATATTCACGCCGAACGGGCACGGCATGCAATATTCGCAGTGGGTGCAGGGCACCAGCGGCATTTTGTCGTAAACGCGCTTTGCCTCGTCAAACATGGCCAGCGCCGCTGCGTCGAGCATACCGGCGCTGCTGCGGGACGCATACGTCAGGTTATCCTGCGCCTGCTGCTCCGTGCTCATGCCGGAAAGCAGCAGCGAAACGCCCGGCTGGTTCCAGACAAAATCAAGCGCCCATTCGACCGGCGTTTTTTCATCCGAAAGGACACCGGCAACCATTTTCGGCGGGTTGGCAAGCTTGCCGCCAAGCAGCGGTTCCATGATGATAACGCCGAGGCCCTTTGCCGCGGCATAATCCAGTCCCTGCTGCGTTGCCTGATGATCGGTGTCAATATAATTGTACTGGATCTGGCAGAATTCGCAGCCCTGGTATGTATCAACGATCTCCTTGAAGGTGTCAAAATCATCGTGGAAGGAAAAGCCGATATGCTTTGCGCGGCCATCGGCCTTGGCCTGCTGCATTTTTTCGATCAGCCCGAATTTGAGCACCTTGTTTTTCCAGCTGTCGCGGTTCAGGGCATGCAGAAGGTAAAAATCAACGTGATCCGTCTGCAGCCTCGTCAGCTGTTCGGCAAAAATCGTGTCGAAATCCTCCGGTTTTTCCACCTTCCAGACCGGCATCTTGGTGGCAAGATAAACCTTGTCCCGGTAGCCGTTCTGCAGCGCTTCGCCCACGGCCGATTCGCTTTCCCCGTTGTGATAGCCGTATGCCGTATCCACATAATTCAGCCCCTGATCGATCGCGCTGCGCAGCATCGCCGTTGCGCGCGGGCGGTCGATCGTCCCGTCTGCAGCGGTGGGCAGCCGCATGCAGCCAAATCCCAAAGCTGAAACCGATACGCCTGTGTTGCCAAATCTGCGGTAATTCATGTTTCTTCCTCCTGAATGATAATCTGATTGTTCCGGACTTAATATTTCCCCGCGGCGACCAACGCCTGCGCCTTTAAAACGGCCACCTGCGTTTTTGCGTCGGGAATTTCGTTGTTGAGCACCATTTCTGCGGCGCGGTTCAGCGGGATGCGCTCCACCTTCAGAAACTCGTCCTCGTCGGGGTTCTGATTTCCAAAGGATTCTACCCGGCAGAGATACAGGTGGATGATCTCGCCGCAGTAACCCGGAGAGGGATACAGCTTGCCGAGGGAAAGATATCCCGTTCCGACGGCGCCCGTCTCCTCCTGCAGCTCGCGTTTGCCGCATTCCAGCGGCGCTTCGGTGCGGTCGCGCTTACCGGCCGGCAGCTCCAGCAGCACCTCGCTGTACGGATAACGGAACTGCCGCACAAAAAGCAGTTCGTTTTCGGGGGTAAGAGCCGCGACGCAGACGCCGCCCGGATGCTCCACCACCTCGCGCGTTGCGATGCGGCCGTTTTCCAGCTCGGCCTTATCGCGGCGGAGATTGATGATCTTTCCCTGATAGATCATCTCCTGAGAAACGGTTTTTTCAATGAGTTTCATTTCGCCTGATCCCTTCCTTTTGGGTGCTTTTTTTTGCCGTTTTGACATATGAATGAAATACGCGCCGGAAAGCCCTGCCGCTGCAAAGCGCGTTTTATTTTACGCAGAAAGGTTCGTATGCCGTATGAGCGCTGACCGTGAAAGCCCGTTTTTTTCTTTTCCGCCGGACGAAGCCGCCGTTTCGGCCTTTGTCCGTTCGCTGCGGGTAAAATATCCGTTTCTGCGCACCACCGAGCTGGGGCGCAGCGTGCTCGGAAGACCGATCTACGCGCTGCAGATCGGAGAACCGCGCGAACGCGTTCTGTTCTGCGGCGCATTCCACGGCATGGAATGGCTCACCTGCTCGCTGCTGCTGCGCTTTGTGCAGAATCTTTGCCGCGCGCTGGATACGGGCGAGCTTCTCGCCGAGATCGACGTCCGCCGGGCACTGCTCGGCCGCGGGCTGATCGTGATCCCGTGCATCAATCCTGACGGAGTCGAAATTTCGCTCCACGGCCCGGACGCCGCGCGGGAACTGCGGGAAAGCGTGCTTGCCGTTTCCGGCGGCGATACGCGCCACTGGCAGGCGAACGCACGCGGGGTCGATCTGAACCATAATTACGATGCGGGATGGTACATTCTCCGCCAGCTGGAAAACGACAGCGGCATCACCGGCCCTGCCCCCACCCGCTACGGCGGCCCTGCGCCGGAAAGCGAACCGGAAACCCAGCTGCTGACCATGCTTTGCCGCACCGTACCGTTCCGCCATGTGCTGGCGTTCCACAGCCAGGGCGAAGAGATCTACTGGAAATACGGCGCCGTTACTCCGCGCCGTTCGCTGCTGATGACGCGCATTTTTGCCGTCACCAGCGGGTATACCCCCTCCATGGCGGAAGGGCTTGCGTCCCACGGCGGATTCAAGGACTGGTTCATTCACGAATTCCGCCGCCCGGGCTTCACCATTGAGATCGGCAAAGGAGAAAACCCGCTCCCGATCACCGATCTGGACGCAATTTACCGCCGGCTGGAGGAGATGATGACGTTGGCGGCGATTATGTAACGTCAGCTGTTCAGCCGCGCCTGCAGCGTTTTTGCCAGACTGACCGACGCCTGCACATTGTTCAGAATCAGCACATCCGTAATGCCGTACTGCGGAATCAGCGCAGCGACGGACTGTTTGTCGGAACGGATATCGACCACAATGATCTCCTCATAATAATCGATCATATACGGCACAAAGGCGTTGCCGTACGATTCTTTGAAAACCATCAGGCGCCTGCCGTTTTTGTTGGCTGTTACAATATCCGTAAACGGCTGATCGCCGCAAAGAAACATTCCGGCATAGGAATTGGAGTTCTGGTTGATCGCGGTACCCGTATAGGTTTTTCCGCCGTTCTGATACGTCATGGTATAGGCGGTCTGCGGCAGATGCCCGACGGTATAGTCCAGATTCTGCCTGAGTTTTTCCTTGAGCGAGGTCGTCGAAAAAGAGTAAAGCGAACCGAGATACCCGCGGTTGATCACGGTAGTATAGCTTTCGATCCCGCGCGGAACGATTCCGTTGGCGCTGCAGTAAGCCGCCGAAGCATAATAAGCGCCCAGCGACGTCCAGTGGTGATCGGTACGGTAATACAGATACTCGTCCCGGTGCGCCGCCATCGTTCCGAAAGCGTCCACCCGTTTCACGGAGGCATTCAGCTTCGCATACGTATTGGCAATATAATTCTGCTGATTCGCGCTGCAGTCGGCATAGCCGCTCGGCGCGTGAAACGCACAGCTTTTCGGCACCAGCGCACAGCTGACGTTCAGCGCAGGATACTTTTCCGCAAAGGCGTTCACCATGGCGGCATAGCTTGCGTTTCCCGCCGTGGGCAGACTGAAATATTCCAGTGCATAATCGCCGCAGATCAGAACATTGCCCGAATACTGCGCCTGAATATTGTTGTGGTAATGCCCGCCGGCAACGGTTTCCGCAACCTCAGGGAAGCTTGCCGCCGTTCCGGAAGAAGCCGCCTGCGAGGAAGCAGCCTGTGAGGAAACAGTCTGCGACGAAACAGCCTGTGATGATGCCGACTGTGAAGACGCTGCCTGTGAGGAAACAGTCTGCGACGAAACAGTCTGTGATGATACCGACTGTGATGAAGCGGCCTGCGAAGAAACCGACTGTGAAGACTCCGGCTGCGAAGATGCCTGACCGGCGGAACAACCGCAGGCGGTCAATACGGCCAGCAGCAAAAGCAGCGCTGCAATTTTTCTCAACATCTGACCCTCCTGTTCTGCAGCTCCCGGATCAGGAAGCTGCTTTTGCCGCAACGCGCTGGATCTGGTTTGCGTCTGCCGCTGCGAACACATTATTGATGAACAGAACATCCGTGATCCCTTTATCGGCAATGATCGCAGAGGTGTTCGGCGTTGTTTCACGGATATCCACCACATAGATCTCATCATAATAATCGATCATATACGGTACAAACGCATTTCCGAACGATTCCTTGAAAATCAGCAGCTTTCTGCCGGTGCTGTTCTGTGTAATGATTTTTGTATACGGCTGGTCGCCGCAGATAAACATCATGTAACCCGCCGCTTTTTCATTGACCGCGGAACCGGCATAATCGGTTCCGCCGCGCGTATACGTCATGGTGTAGGATGCGGCGGGCAAGCGGCCGATGGTGCTGTCGGGATTCGTTTTCAGGCAGGCCGGCTTCGGATTGCCGCAGAAGGCGTACATGGAACCGACGTAG
>JAQXJH010000051.1 GCA_029008595.1 Bacillota bacterium | reverse complement strand
ACCGATCGTATTGGCCTCCCGGTTCAATTCCTGCACCACAAAATCCAGCTTGCGGCCAACGCCTGTTCCGGATTCCAGCATCTGCGTCATTTCGGCAAAATGACTGCGCAGACGGACGGTTTCTTCCGCAACGGCGATCCTATCCGCAAAAATAGCCGCTTCGGTAAGGATCCGCTGCTCATCAAGCGGCGCTTCCCCGATCAATTCATGAATATGCGTGATCAGACGTTCCTTGTATTCCGCAACTGTTTGAGGAGAACGCTTTTCGATCGCTTCCACATTCCCCAGCAGAACCTTCATGCGGGATTCCACATCTGCGCGCAGCCTTGCGCCTTCCGCTTCGCGCATTGCGATAAAGTGGTCGGCCGCTTCTCTCAATACGGGGCGAACCGCCTCCCAGACGGCATCCTCATTTTCCGGCGCACGATGGATCGACAGAACATCCGGATAGCGGGCGATCACCGATGCGGAAAGATCATCCTTCAGACCGTACTGCTCCGCGATCCGCCGCAGAGCCTGAACATAGCCCGACGCCAGCGATTCATTGACCATGACCTCGGCGCTGGAAGAATCGACTGTCTGAATTTCCACAAAAACATCGATTTTTCCCCGGCAGACCCGCCCCTGCAGATAGGACTTGATGTTGTCTTCCAAAAAACCGTAGCCTCGTGTGATCCGGGAGGAAAATTCATAGTAGCGGTGGTTGACCGATTTGATTTCAATGGTCACGTCCATGCCCTGCACCGTCTGCTGAGCACGCCCATACCCTGTCATGCTTTTTATCATTCTCTTCAACCCGATTCTTTAAGATAATTTTCTTTTTATATTGTACCAGTTTTTATGGAAACGTGTCAACCAAAAAACGAATTCTTTGTTTGGTTTGCACATATATTTTTTCTTTTCATTGGATATTATGAGCAACTAACTGTACTGCAGACAAAAAAGCAAAGCCCTCCGAAAACGGAAGGCTTTGCGCATACTCAGAAACAGACGATCATCAGACGGGATGCACTTTTTCTTTCATATCAAGATGTTCGCCGTCAATGCCGTATTTTTTATTGCGGCGTTCTTCGAAGAACTTTTTGGATACCTGCGGGAACTGCGCATAGGACAAAACGTCTTCGTCCTGCTCAATAAATTCGGAAATTTCTCCGCGCAGCTTATCCAGTTCCGGATCCAGCAGATCGGCCGGACGGCATTCGATCGGTTCTTCATCGCCAATGATTTTCTTGCGGAACTCCGGATCGATCTTGATCGGGGTCTGACCGTATTGGCCGCGCACCAGTGCCTTGAATTCGTTGGTGCACATCTTGTAGCGTTCGCCGGTAATAATGTTGAACACTGCCTGTGTACCGACGATCTGGGAAGACGGCGTAACCAGCGGCGGATAACCGGCATCCGCGCGCACACGCGGAACTTCCTGCATTACTTCGTCGAGCTTATCCAGCTTTCCGGCTTCCTTCAGCTGAGAGGCAAGATTGGAAAGCATTCCGCCCGGAACCTGATAGATCAGTGCTTTTGTGTCTGTTGCGAGCATATCGGTCGAAAGCAGCCCGCGCTTGATATAATCGCGGCGAAGATCCATAAAATAGGCGCGGATCTCTGCAAACTGCGCCAGATCCAGGCCGGTATCAAATTCGGTTCCCTGCAGCGCCGCGACCATAGACTCCGTCGGAGCATGAGACGTTCCCAGCGCAAGCGGAGACATTGCCGTATCAATAATATCTGCACCGGCTTCGATTCCCTTGAGCAGGCACATGGAAGCCAGGCCGGAAGTAGCATGCGTATGGAGCTGAACCGGAATGCTGACCGTTTCTTTCAGCGCCTTGACCAGTTCATACGTTGCGCTCGGCGTCAGCAGAGCAGCCATATCCTTGATGCAGATGGAATTTGCGCCGAGTTCTTCCAACTGTTTGGCGTATTTTGTATAATACTCCGTGGTGAAAACCGGACCAGTTGTGTAGGAAATCGCAGCCTGAACGTGGGCTTTTTCCTTAATGGCAGCCTTGATGGAGGTCTGCAGATTGCGGATATCATTCAGGGCATCGAAGATTCTGATAATATCGATACCGTTCGCAACGGACTTCTGGACAAAATATTCGACCACATCATCAGCATAATGACGATAGCCCAGCATATTCTGACCGCGGAAGAGCATCTGCAGTTTGGTATTCGGACATTTTTGGCGCAGAAGGCGCAGACGATCCCACGGATCTTCATGGAGAAAGCGCAGGCAGCTGTCAAACGTTGCGCCGCCCCAGCATTCCAAAGAATGAAAACCGATTTTATCAAGCTGCGGAAGGATCGGTTCCATTTCTGCAGTGGACATTCTTGTTGCAAGAAGAGACTGATGCGCATCGCGGAGCACGGTCTCTGTGATCAGAATTTTTTTAGCCATTCTCTATGACCATTCCTTTCTTGCAGGAGCCGCAGCACGGAACAGCGAGCATTCCGGCTGCGCATACCTGAAAACGAGTTGGAAACGGTTTCTCTTACTGAAGAGAAACCAGCGGCGTGCCGGAATCAACGCTTTGTCCCTTGCTGACATGAATGCCTGCAACAACGCCGTCGCGCGGCGCCATGATCTCATTTTCCATCTTCATGGCTTCCAGAATGACCAGAACATCGCCTTCGGAAACGGTCTGACCGGCCGTAACGTTTACGCTGACGATCGTACCGGGCATCGGGGAATTGACTGTTTCGGCATCCGCAGCAGGAGCAGGCGCGGCCGCAGGAGCTGCAGCCGGGGCCGGAGCAGCAGGAGCAGCAGGAGCCGGGGCCGCCGCAGGAGCAGCTGCGGGAGCGGAAACGGGAGCCGAAGCCGCCGCAGCAGATCCGACTTCTTCTACCTGAACATCATAGGAAACGCCATTAACGGTAATTTTCAGATTTTTCATGATATTACTCTTCCTTTCGTAACGGGCGGAGTGCCCCGGTTTTTACAGCTGAATATTGGAATGCTTCTTGGGAAGACGGCTCACGCGTTTACCGGCCAGCATATCCAGTGCGTTGATCAGGCAGGCTCTTGTTTCCGCCGGAGCAATCACATCCTCAATAAATCCGGATTCGGCCGCTGCAAACGGAGAAGCTTCGGTATCCATGTATTTGCGGACGATCTCATCCCGCTGCGTTTTCGGATCGGTCATCGCAGCAAGCTGATCCTCGCAGAGGATCGCAACCGCTGCTTTGGGTTCCAGCGCGGAAATCACGGCGCTGGGCCAGGCTACGGTCAGATCCGCATTGGCTGCGCGGCCTGCCATTGCGATAAATGCAGAACCGTATGCAGCGCCGGTCACGATCGAAATTTTTGCTGTGGTGGCCTCCGCATAGGCGTGTGAAAGCATGGACGCCTCGCGGAGAGAAGCAAAGCCGGTGCTGTTGACCATTGTGATCACCGGAATGGCAAAAGCATCACAGAAACGGACAAAACGGGCAGCCTTTTCACAGGCGGCAGCATCGATCACGCCGGAATCGGAAACGATCAATCCGCAGACGGAACCGCCGACGGTAGCCAGCTCACAGAGCACGCCCGTACCGAAATCTTTCAGCAATTCAATGGCGCTGCCCGCGTCTGCAACAGCTGCAGCGATTTCCGCCGCAACGGCTGCCGATGCATCCGCTTCCAGCTTGGCGGCAGCGGCATTCAAAACAGCAGCGCTGTTTTCCGGCTCTGCAAATTCACACATCAGCGGCGCTTCCAGATTATTGGAAGGCAGCATGGAAACCAGCGTACGCGCAGCGACAACCGCTTCCTCGGCATTTTCTGCGACGATATGCGCCGTACCGGATTTTGCGGCCTCCTCAGCGGTCTCATCGCTGCCGTTTACCGCTACGCCGAATACGGCGTCCTTGGCCAGAACGACGAAATCCGCTCCTGCTGCGATCATGGCTGAAGTTCCCACGCAAGCTCCCACGATGACAGAAATCTGCGGAACGACGCCGGAAAGATTATTGCTCTGCAGCAAAAGCTCCCCGTAAGCAGCCAGCATTTCATTGCCTTCCTTCAGGCGGCCGCCGTTGGAATCAAAGATTCCGACAACCGGAGCGCCCGTCTTAACGGCCAGATCATAAATTTTCTTGATTTTGGCTGCCTGCGCTTTTGACATTGCACCGCCGGCAATCTGGCTGTTCTGCGAGAACGCATAGACAGGGCTGCCGTTGACCGAACCGAAACCGGCCACGACTTCAGCCTGTCCCTCTCCGGACTTTGCAAGGCTATCGATCTCGACAAAAGTTCCCTCGTCAAACAGCGCCAGGATCCGTTTTTTAGCCGGAGCATTCTCCTGTGCCGCGTGCGATTTCTGAACCAGTTCGAGTTTTGTATCCATACTCATTCCAGTTCCTCCGTTTCTTTGTGGGTAGTAATAAATAAAAAAATCGAAATTAGAATTATTATATTACATTGTGAGAAGTATAACAAGACCTTTAAATTTCATTTTTCGGTTTTTGGCAGTCTGCACATTTATGAATCAGCTTCTGCAGCGGAATTGTGTATACTCCAACTGAATTTTTTTCAAACTTCAATTCCGGCAAATAGGATTCCAGCGAGGCCTCCTCGCAGCAAAGCTCCGGAAGGTAACGGTTCAGCGCGTAAGAAGCCGCAGAACGGATCATCAGCTCTACAATCAGCTTTTCTTCTTCGCCCATCGCTTTCGCAGCAGACCTTCCGGTCAGCTGCATCTGCGCAATGACCAGCCGGTTTTCCTCTTCCCGTACGGAAAACCACCCGATCTCTCTTCCTCCCTCAACCGCAGAATAAATACAGCTGTATTCTCTGCATACGGGATGCGTTTCGCAAAAACGAACCCTTTCTTTCTCAGGAACGGGCAGCACGGATATCATAATCAGAATTCCTCTCTTTCAGGCAGAACTTACGGTTCGGACGCGATGTTCTTTGCAGCAGTCGTCAGCGAGGAAACCTCCTGCTGCGTCAATTCACGCCAGTCTCCCGGTTTCAGCATCCCCATTTTTACATTGCCGATCGCCGTCCGCTTCAGCCGTGCAACCTCAAGGCCAAGTGCTTCGCACATTTTGCGGATCTGCCGGTTGCGTCCTTCATAAAGATTGATTTCAAGCACGACTCTTCCCGGTTCCCGGATAAGGATCCGCACATCGGCCGGTGCAGTACGGTACCCGTCAATCACCATACCGGTCATCAGCGCGGTGATCTGATCTTCTGTAATATCCGGGCGGATCGTCACCCGATATGTTTTTCCAACATGGCGCGACGGATGCGTCATCATCTGCGCAAATGCGCCGTCATTCGTCAGAAACAGCAATCCTTCCGATTCACGATCCAGCCGGCCGACCGGATAAACGCGTGCGCCGACATCTTCCACCAGCTCGGCCACGCACTTTCGTCCCATTTCATCGCTCATCGTCGTAACATATCCGCGGGGCTTGTGCAGCATGATATAGATCATTTTTTTCTGTGGTACCACACGGCGCCCGTGTACGGAAACCTTATCCCTGGAGGGATCCACCTTATCCCCCACCTGAACGGGTTTTCCGTTCACACGCACCGCACCGGCAGCGATCATCTCTTCCGCCTTGCGCCGCGAAGCGATCCCGCAATCTGCGAGAAATTTCTGCAGTCGTACTTCCTGTTTCAAACAGAATCCACCCTACCTTCTGAATTATTGCGTTATTCCAAACAAGTTGCGAAAGAAATCACAGAGCTTTTCGAACCAGCTGCGTTCTCTTTCGGCAAAGTCAATCTTTTCATCCGTGACCAGCGCAAGTTCTGCGATGGGTTCATTGTCCAGCGTATAGACCAGGCGTCCTGCCACCTGGCCGGAAATTACGGGAGCATACAGGAAAGGTTCCGTTTCCAGATGCATCTGAATATCTGCGGCGCGTTCTTTGGGAATCACCGCTTCCACCGGAGAAGATTCTTTCAGAACCGTCCGCCGTTCTGTTCCGGCGCCGACCACCGGAACGGAGATCTGCATTCCCGCTTCGGAGAAGGTGACGCGTTCCACCTGTTCAAATCCGTACGCCATCATTTTTTTATGATCATTCCAGTCATCCGGATCATTCAGCGTCACCGCGATCAGCAGGATCCCGCCGCGCTCACAGCTGCTGACAAGACAGCGGCCGCTTTTTTTGGTAAACCCCGTTTTTACGCCGTTGCAGCCCGGCAGCTCCAGCAGAAGACGGTTGTGGTTATAAAAAGTCCGTCGGATCGCAGGTTCCTCAAAATCGACCGTCATGGTTTTCTGAGAAGCGATCGCCGAAAAATCCGGGCATTGCATGGCCGCGCGGCCCAGCAGCGCCATATCGTATGCGGTGGTGTAGTGTTCTTCGTCATCCAGACCGGACGGCGTAACGAAATGCGTATCCTTCATGCCGAGATTCTGCGCATACTCGTTCATTTTATCGGCAAACGCTTCCTGGGAACCTGCCAGTGCAATGGCGATCGCATTTGCCGCATCATTACCGGACTCCAGCAGCAGCCCGGTGACCAAAGCGCGAAGCGTCAGTTTTTCTCCCGCCTTCAGGTAAATAGACGAGCCTTCCACTTCGATCATTTTCTGTGTGATCTCGACCACATCGTCCAACCGTTCGGACTGAACAGCGATCAGCGCCGTCATAATTTTTGTTGTGCTCGCCATGGAACGCCGTTCCCGGCCGTTTTTTGAAAAAAGGACCCGACCGCTCTGCGCCTCCAGCAATACCGCCGAAGAAGCGCAGACCTTCGGCTGTTCCGCATAAACCGCAGGAGCGCTGCAAAAGAACACGCCGATCAGGATCGGAAGGATTGCCGCACAGGAAAATATCCGTTTCATGTTGTTTCCACCTGCCTCACCCATTCATATGCGCCGGCAGGGAAAAAAACAATCAATCCGCGAGTTTTTCATTGATCTCGGCAGCTGCCTGTTCGGCAATCCTGTCGGATTCCTCGCCGGCGTCTGTGTGATCCTTTTTGCGGCTCTTTACAAATCCGCTGATCTTATCCACCGCTTCCGGCACCATTTCGACAATACGGTCTGCCGTTGTGACCGGAGGATTGACAGGCAGCAGCTTAACGGCGCCTCCGCTGATCGTCAGAAAAGCGATCGGCGCAATGGTAACCCCGGCCCCGCCACCGCCGCCGAACAATTCGCGCGTCGTCGTTTTGGAGGGCAGATCGGAACCGCCGGCCGCAAAACCATAAGTCACCTTGGAAACCGGAATCACCGTAACGTCTCCCGCCTGGATCGGTGTGCCAATGATCGTATTGGCATCTACCATAGCCTTGATCTTTTCAATGGTCTTATCCATCATGCTTTCTGCCATACGTTCTGCCATATAAAACATCCTTTCCTGATTGAATATAAAAAGCAGGATGAGCGGATCATCCGCCTGAAAATACGCAGCGAAACCTTTTTTCTCAGCCGCATTATTTTGCGGCTGCCTGTTCCCTGTCCGGGCCAGCCGAATGCATTTTTTCTTTCAGCATCAGCCAAAGGAATGAACCGGCTGCTGCTGCGGCGGCGCGAACGATCCAGAACAGGCGGATCCGAATCCGGATCCGGCAGCGGATCTGATACGACTCTGCAAAAAAATCCGGACGGATCTGAAGATTGTGCCGGCGGCACCGTGTCAGGGAAAGCAGCTGCGCCCAGACGGGAAATGCCGCAGCACAAACTGCTCCGTACTGTTCAGCCACAGCAGCAGAATCCTCCGCTCCCACGGTCACCTCCGCCTCACAACGCTCCGCAATCAGGTGCTTTCCGAACCGTTTGACGGCACGGAAGACGATCTGCAGCAGCTTTTTTAAAAAAGACAGGAATCCTTTCAACCCTTTTTCCTTTCGAAGCTCCGAAAACACGTTGGTCTTTTTGTGTTCCTCTTTTTCGGATTCCTTTGGCTCTTCGCTGTTTTCCTGATCTCCGGAAGTTTCTGACGGCAAAATCTTCAACGGAACGAATGCAAGCCAGACGACAAGCCGCACCTGTTCGTCATATGAAAAACAACAGCGAATTGGCAGCAGCAGCACAATGGTCAGAATGGAAAGAAAAATGATCCAGCCTGTCATCGTGCAACCTCCTTTTATCTTTTTTTGACTGCAGCGCGGTTTTAATCTGTCAGGCCGTCTTCTTCGTCTTCTTCTGCCGGGGCTTCCTCCGGATGCTGAACCGGCGGCAGCTCCGCCAGAGAAGTCAGATGAAAACAGCGAAGGAAATTATCCGTCGTTCCGTACAGCAGCGGGCGTCCCGGCAGCTCCAGCCTTCCTTTTTCCTCGATCAGGCCTTTTGCCACCAGGCTGGACACCGCACCGGAAGAATCCACGCCGCGGATCTGTTCGATAAATCCTTTGGTGACCGGTTGGTTATAGGCCACGATCGCAAGAATTTCCATTGCAGCCTGAGAAAGCGGGACATTTCTTTTCTGTTCCAGAACACCGCGGATCTGCTCCGCAAAGCATTCCTTGGTACAAAGCTGATAGGTATCATCCATTTTTACAATGCGAAGGCCGCTTTCTTCGTTCTGCCTTTTTTCCGTCATCAACGCCAGCAGCTTGACCAGCGTCGGCTTATCCATATCCGTCACTTCGGCCAGCTTATCCACGGAAATCGGATCGCCGCTTGCAAACAAAACGGCTTCAATCGCTGCTTGTGCCTGCGTAATCTCCATGTTCCGCACTCCTTTCCGTGTTCAGCGTAACAGATCCGTTGTCTTCCAGAAAAATGCGTTCTGCACGGATCAGTTCCAGAACGGCAAGGAAGGTTGCGATCAGCTCCGATCTGCTCCGGGAGGATTCTATCAGACCGTTGAGGGAGCATGCGCCCCGGCGCAGCGTCCGAAGCACATGGAACACGCGGGACGATACCGAAACAATTTTATGCTCTACAATCCCGCTGAAGGCTTCCGCAGGCGGCGGCAGTTTTCTTCCCCCTCTGCCGACCGCGGCATAATACGCTTCTGTCAGTTCTTTGACAAGATGCTCCCGCGTATAGGTCTGATCCACATCCAGTTTGCCCGGTTCCCGCACAAAAGAATCAAAAGAAACGTGTTCTGCCAGCAAAGCGGCGATCCGCCTGCACTCCTGATATTCCAGCAGCTGGCCGGTCAACTCTTTTTTCAGTTCTTCCGATTCTTCGCTTTTGGGCAGCAGCGACACGGTTTTGATATAAACCAGGCGGGCGGCCATTTCCAGAAATTCGCTTGCAATCTCCAGATTTTCTTCCCGCATCCGGTCGATCTGCTCCATATACTGGTCGAGCAGCAGCGAGATCTGAATATCGTAAATATTCAGTTTATTCTTTGCAATCAGGTGCAGCAGCAGATCCAGCGGACCTTCGAACGCGCCTAATTTATAGGAAATCGTTTCAGTCATTCATGCGCCATGCCTTTCCTGAAAATCCGGCAGCGGATCACAGCCCGAAAAGCCGGAACGGCAGATCCGCGATCCACAGCACGCCCTGCAGAGCATACTCGTTCAAAAAATCCAGCACCGGATCCAAAGCGCCAGTAAACAGCAGCACGGCCAGCCCGAGAAAAATATAACGCTCGTACCGCGCA
This sequence comes from Bacillota bacterium, assembly GCA_029008595.1. GTDB lineage: Bacteria > Bacillota > Clostridia > Oscillospirales > Acutalibacteraceae > CAKXIK01. The sequence continues at coordinate 24,081 of JAQXJH010000051.1, read as the reverse complement.
ATGGTATAGATCCATTTTTCCGGCAGTACCGCACTGAAGATCCGCGAGCCGTCCAACGGAGGGATCGGGATCAGATTGAATACCGCCAGAGAAATATTGATCACGATCATCGCAGAAAAGAAATAGTACAAAATCCGGTATCCGACCGTGGCAAAGAACGCCGCAGGCAAAAACACAAGACACAGGTTATAGATAATCGCCGAAATCAGCGCCATCAGTAAATTGGAAAGCGGCCCTGCCAAGGCGGTCAGCGCCATACCGCCCTTTCGGTTCTTGAAATAAAAGGGATTGACCGGAACCGGTTTTGCCCAGCCGAAGCCGAACAGAACCAGAAACAGCGCGCCAAACGGGTCAAGATGCGCCATCGGGTTCAGCGTCAGCCTTCCCTGCGCCCGGGCTGTGTTGTCGCCAAGCTTTTCCGCAGCCCATCCGTGAGCGCATTCATGAACGGGCAGTACGCAAAAAATAATCAGCAGACGCGTTCCGAGGCCGATCAGAAGCTGCAGATAATCTCCGGTTTTGATCGCGTTTAAAATCCACATAATTGAATTCTCCGTCAATCGTATTTTTCAGAACAGCCGCAATGACAACGCCTTTTCCCGGCATGGCGTTTCACCCCGGCGGAAACATTTGCATAAACATAATTAATTATAACTGATTTACAGACAAATTACAAGCAAAAGCCATCTGCGATTTCACGACCGGTACGAATCCCGATTTATAGAACTTATTGCAGGTTTCTTTTTCGTTTTTTAAAAAAAGACTTGCTTTTTAGAAGAGATTCTGCTAAAATAACACTGTTATTCTATAGCGGTAAACAAAAGGAGGTGCAGTCAAATGGCAAAATGCGATTTTTGCGGAAAAGATCTTGCTTTCGGCATTCGCGTGTCTCACTCCCATCGTCGTTCCAACCGTACCTGGAAGCCGAACATCAAGCGTGTCAAGGCGATCGTAAACGGTTCCCCGAAGCGTGTTTACGCCTGCACCCGTTGCTTGCGTTCGGGTAAGGTTACCCGCGCAGTCTGATCCTTCAGGGGATTTTCAGAAGCTGATGTCATTCCGACATCAGCTTCTGTTTTTTATGGAACCCGAAACTGAGAACGGCAATATACTGAAAAGGGCGGCATTCTTTTGTGATAAAAGAATGCCGCCTCTTTGTGCTGCTGGAAAAGATAATCGGATAAAAACTGTTCTGCATTCAGGCCGTCAAACCGAACGACGGTTTAGTTCCCGCCGAACAGATCCTTGATCGTGTTGAAAAAGCCTTTGCGCTTCTGATAGTTCTTTTCGGAGCTGAGCTCATCCAGATCACGCAGGCACTTCTTCTGTGCTTCGGAAAGATTTTTCGGCACTTCAACGGTAACGCGGACATACTGATCGCCGCGCGAACGTCCGTTGATTGCTGTGATTCCCTTCCCTTTCAGCTTGAAGATATCACCCGGCTGTGTTCCTTCATGCAAATTGTAGCTGACCTTTCCGTCAAGGGTCGGAACAATGACCTCGGCGCCCAGCGCCGCCTGCGAAAAAGTAACCGGTACTTCACACCAGACATCATTGCCCCTCCGTTCAAAGATCGGATGCGGGCGCACGGAGACTTCGACGATCAGATTACCGGCCGGGCCTCCGTTTGTTCCGGCGTTGCCTCTGCCGCTGACATTCATCATCTGACCGTCTGCGATACCGGCCGGGATCTCTACCTCAACGCGGCGCTGGCGGCGGATGCGTCCGGTTCCGGAACAGGTATGGCACGGGGAATCGATGATCTTTCCTGTTCCGCGGCATTTATCGCAGACGCCCTGCGTCTGCACCATTCCGAACGGTGTGCGCTGTTTTACAACGACCTGCCCCGTTCCGTTACAGTTCGGACAGGTTGTCGGTGTCGTCCCCTCTGCCGCTCCGGTACCATGGCAGTCTGCGCAGGTATCGATACAGCTGTAAGAGACCGTTTTTTTGCATCCTTTGGCAGCTTCCTCAAAAGAAATCGTTACCTGTACCTGTGTATCGCTGCCGCGGCGCGGGCCGTTTGCCTGTGTACGCTGTCCGCCAAAGCCGCCGAACCCGCCGAACCCGCCGAAAATACTGCCGAAAATATCGTCAATATCAATGTTTCCTCCATATCCGGCACCGGCGCCAAAATTCGGATCCACTCCGGCATGGCCGTACTGGTCGTAGCGGGCGCGCTTTTCTTTGTCGGAAAGAACTTCGTATGCTTCATTGACTTCTTTGAATTTCTGCTCTGCTTCTTTATTCCCGGGATTCAGATCCGGGTGATACTGCTTTGCCAGACGGCGGTAAGCTTTTTTGATCTCATCATCTGAGGCATTTTTGGGAACGCCCATTACCTCATAAAAATCTCGCTTGTCAGCCATTCGGAATCACTCCCAAAACAAAATTGCCTCAACTTCATCCGCAAACAGGGAAATTCGCTGCAGCTCTGTGCTTTGCACAAAACTGCAACGAACCCGGTACGTTTGAAATCTTAATTCTGGTTATTATCGTCGACGTCCTTGTATTCCGCGTCATAAACGCCGTCCTGCGGGGCCGCGTTGTCTGCTGCGGCAGCTCCGTCCGCAGGCTGGGCACCGGCGGCCTGCGCCTGTTTCATGACGTTTTCATAGGCGGTATAGAAAGCATTTTTCAGCTCTTCGGAGGTCTGGTTGATCTTATCCATATCTTCGCCTTTCAGAGCCTCTTTGGCAGCGTCGATCTTGGAACGGATATTTGCTTTTTCATCCGCCGGGATCTTGTCGCCCAGTTCGTCAAGGGACTTTTCCGTGGAAAAGACCATGCTTTCGGCTGCGTTGCGGGCATCAACCGCTTCGCGGCGCTTCTTGTCTTCCTCGGCATACTGTTCCGCTTCGCGGACAGCCTTTTCAACGTCTTCTTTGCTCATATTGGTGTTGGAAGTAATGGTAATGCTCTGCTCCTTGCCGGTACCGAGTTCCTTTGCGGAAACATGAACGATACCGTTGGCGTCGATATCAAAGGTGACCTCGATCTGCGGCACACCGCTGCGGGCAGCCGGAATCCCATCCAGATGGAACACGCCCAGCGTCTTATTATCCTTTGCAAATTCACGCTCGCCCTGCAGCACATGCACCTCAACAGAGGTCTGGCCGTCGGCAGCCGTGGTAAAGATCTGGCTCTTCTTGGTCGGGATGGTCGTATTGCGGTCGATGATCTTTGTCATGACCCCGCCCTTGGTTTCAACACCGAGAGAAAGCGGCGTAACATCCAGCAGCAGAAGTCCCTTGACTTCGCCGCCGAGCACGCCCGCCTGCAGCGCGGCGCCGATGGCAACACATTCGTCCGGATTGATGCCTTTGAACGGATCCTTGCCGCTCAGGCTGCGGACGGCCTCCAGAACAGCCGGAATACGGCTGGAACCGCCAACCATCAGAATCTTGTCGATATCGCTGAACTGCAGACCGGAATCCGACAGGGCCTGCCTGACCGGGCCGACCGTCTTCTGAACAAGGTCTGCCGTCAATTCATCGAACTTTGCACGGGTCAGCGTCATATCGAGGTGCTTCGGGCCTGTTGCATCGGCCGTGATAAACGGCAGATTGATCTGCGACGAGGTAACGCCGGAAAGCTCGATCTTCGCTTTTTCGGCAGCTTCCTTCAGGCGCTGCATAGCCATTTTATCGCCCTTCAGGTCAATGCCGCTTTCTTTCTTGAAGCTGTCGCACAGCCAGTCAATGATGCGCTGGTCAAAGTCATCGCCGCCGAGACGGTTGTTGCCGGCCGTCGCCAGAACCTCCTGCACGCCGTCGCCCATTTCGATGATGGAAACATCGAACGTACCGCCGCCCAGGTCGTAAACCATGATCTTCTGGTCTTTTTCCTTATCAATGCCATAGGAAAGAGCAGCAGCCGTCGGCTCGTTGATGATTCTTTTCACATCCAGACCGGCGATCTTGCCGGCGTCCTTGGTTGCCTGGCGCTGTGCATCGGTAAAATACGCCGGAACCGTAATCACGGCGGAAGACACCGTTTCGCCGAGATACGCCTCTGCATCTGCCTTCAGCTTCTGCAGGATCATTGCGGAAATCTCCTGCGGCGTATAGGATTTATCGTCGATCCGCACCTTGTGGTCGGTACCCATTTCACGTTTGATGGAAGAGATCGTGCGTTCCGGATTGGTGATGGCCTGACGTTTTGCTACCTGGCCGACCATGCGCTCGCCGCTCTTTGCAAACGCCACAACGGACGGCGTTGTTCTGGCGCCTTCCGCATTTGCAATAACGACCGGCTCGCCGCCTTCAATAACGGCCACACAGGAGTTTGTCGTTCCAAGATCGATACCAATTGTTTTAGACATAATAAATTCCCCCGTTCAGAAATTCTCTCTGTTTGGATTTTTGTTTTTATGGAATCAAATCGGCATTCCGCCGACGGGAACCATTCAGTTTGCAACCTTGACCATCGCATAACGCAGCACCCTGCTGCCGATTTTATAACCTTTCTGCAATACCTGAACCACCGTATTGGGTTTTACGTTTTCATCCTCCACATGCATGACTGCGTTGTGCAGCTGTGTATCGAATTCCACATTCTCCTCCGCAATCGCTTCAATGCCAAGCTTCTGAAATACGTTTTCGATCTGCGTATGGATCATTTCAACGCCCTTGCGGATATCCGCCTCGCTGCCCTCCTGTACAGAAAGCGCGCGGTCGATGTTATCGGCGATCGGAAGAATATCTGCAATGGCTTCCGCCTTGGCGCGCGCTGCGATCTCGCCCATTTCGCGGGAGGTGCGCTTGCGGAAATTATCATATTCGGCGCGGACGCGCATATCAAGATCCTTCTGCTTTTCCAGTTCTTCCTGCAGCTTTTTGATCTCTTCCTTCAGTCCGGCAATTTCGTCGGCCTGTTCCGGCCGGGATTCCTGCGCAGGTTCCTGTTTTGCCGTATCTGTCTGCTCAGCTGCTCCGGACTGCCTGTTTTCCGTTTCCTCCTGCACTGCGCCTGTCTGCTGTTGTTCTTTCTGTTCCGACAAATCTGTCATCTCCCTTATCATCTTCACCTTATCATCTTAACTGCACTCGTTCTAATCGTTTTTCAGCAGCTCTGTCAGAATTCTTCCGACTTCGCCGGAGAAATATTCGAGGCTTGCCATAACTTTTGAATAATCCATCCGTGTCGGTCCGATCACCGCAATGGAACCGAGTTCTTCTCCTCCCACACGGTAACGGGCAACCACCATACTGGAATCGGCAAGCTCCGGCCGGTCGATATCTCTGCCGATGAACGTCTGAACGCCGCCCCGCTTCTGATTCAACAGATTGGCCAGTTCGGCGCGGCGGTTAAGAAAGCCCAGAATTCTGCGGGCGCTGGTATCGTCATATTCTGCGTGAGCAAGCAGATTCGCCTGACCTTCCAGACACACATCCGCAGACGAAGCGTCCTTTACTGCCTCGAACAGTGCCATCAGGATCGGAGAAACCAAAAAAGCAAACTCACCAATGGAAGCGGCCAGCGTCTGCAGATAAGCCATTGTGATTTCGGAAAGCGGCTTTCCGACCACTTTTTCATTCATCAGACGCGCCACAACGCGCATGACCTCGGGCGTCAACGTAAAATCGCACCAGCAGATCTTGTTTTTAAAAATTCCGGAAGAGGTCATCAGAACGATCAGCGCCGTTCTGGATGCAACCGGGATCACCTGCACACTGCGCACGGTTGTAGTCTTCCCCATCGGCGTCGTGGAAACCGCCGCACAATTGGTGATGGAAGCCAGAACCTGAGCGGCCTCCTCCAGAAGCTGCTCCGGATCGCGGTTCGCTTCGGAAAGCATGCTGTCGATCATCAGGCGTTCCGATTCCGGCAAGGTTCTGCGGTGCATATTCTGAATGTAAACGCGGTACCCCTGATGCGTCGGGATCCGCCCTGCCGAAGTATGCGGCTGCTCCAAAAGCCCCATTTCAGACAACGCAGCCATGTCGTTCCGGATCGTTGCCGACGAAACGGTATTGCCCATCATTTCGCAGATCGCTTTGGATCCCACCGGATCTCCGGTGGCAATATAGGCTTCGACCACTGCGAAAAGCACTTTCAGTTTTCTTTCGCCCAGCGTCATTGTTTTCACCTCCACCGGGTGGTTTTAGCACTCTTGCTTGTTGAGTGCTAACATGATTATAATTTACCATCTCGCAGGCCGTTTGTCAACAGGAGAATTGTAAACTAATTGTTAAATCCGGAATGCCGACAGAAATCATGCAGATTCTGCGCTCTGCAGCAAATAAACGATGACGGAATTGGAAACCAGAAAGCCTTCCGGCGTCAGAGCCAAAGCGTCGCGCCCGACACGAAGAAGCCCCGCTTTTTCCAGCGGCACTGCCGCCGCTCTCATACGTTCCGGGATCCCTGTTCCGAATCTTTTTCTGCACTCGCTTTCCTGCAATCCGGCTGTCAGCCTCAACCGAAGCATGGCGTATTCCTCAAAGTCGCCGCCGGTACCATCCTCCGCCGGTCCGTCTCCCTGCTGAAACGACCGCAGATCTCTCGGGTAGCAGAAACGCCGTCCGTCAAGAAAGGAATGTGCTGCAGGACCCAGACCGAGATACTCTTCATCGTTCCAGTATTTTAAATTGTGCCGGCTCTCTTTCCCCGGCTTTGCAAAATTAGAGATTTCATACTGCCGGAACCCATGATGCTCCAGCCTTCTGCACACAGCCAGATAAATTTCCCGCTGCGCCTCTTCCTCCGGCAGAGTCAGGCTGCGTTTGGCAAAGGGTGTGCCTTCCTCCACCTTCAGCAAATATGCCGACACGTGCTGCACGCCGAGCGCTGCGCAGTAATCGACAGATTCTTCCGCCTTCTGCACCGTCTGTCCCTGCAGTCCGAGCATCAGATCCAGCGAAATATTGCGGAATCCGGCCTGTTTTGCGGCCTGAACCGCCTTTTGGGCGTCATCTGCCGTATGCCGCCGGCCAAGAAAGCGCAGTTCCTCTTCATGCGCAGACTGCATGCCGAACGAGATCCTGTTGAATCCCGCCTCTGCAAGCATCTCCAGCTCCGTCTGCAGGGCTGCCGCCGGGTTGGCTTCCAGCGTGATTTCGCTGTCCGGCAGAAGCCGAAAGGCATCCCCAGCGGCGGAAAGCACACGGTTCAGCCGGGACGCACCAAGCAACACCGGCGTTCCCCCGCCGAAATACACCGTATCCACCGGCCGCCGGTTCGTCCGCTCGCCCCACATCTTTACGGAACGGCACAGCGCCTGTGTATAGGCCTCCTTTGCGTCTTCGCCGGCGCGCATGGAATAAAAATCACAATAAGGGCACTTTCCGTCGCAGAACGGAATATGCAGATACAGTCCGATCGGTTTCACCGTGTTCCCCCGTTTCGCAGAAAAATGAGCGGATCCCCCGAAGCCGGAGACCCGCCCGAAATTCTGATTTCTATGAATTTAATCCTGCAGTTCCAGCAGCGCGACATGCGGACGGTGATCGGAGGCGGTGATCGCCGGAATTTCCGCTTCCAGCACTTTTGCGCCGCGCGCCAGAATGTAATCGATTTTCACTTCCGGAACATCCGAAGGCCAGCTTTGCTGCGGCTCCGCAAAAACGTCCGCCGTATCGTTCATCCGCTCAAACAGCGGCGTCAGAATCGGATCGCCGGGTTCCAGATTAAAGTCTCCCATCAGAACCATCGGTCCGCCTTCTTGCTCGAGCAAGCCGACGATCGTGCTGACTGCATTGCGCTGCTCCGACCGCGCCAGCCCGAAATGGCTGATCAGAACGGTAAAGCCGCCTGCTTCTGCAACACGGGCGCGCAGGACACAGCGCGTTTCATAATAAGTGTCCTCATCCTGCACCGGCGGATCCGGGATCATCACCGTTTCGGCTGCCTGCAGCGGAAACCGCGACAGAATCGCATTGCCGTAAGGGTTGATCCCGTCAAACTTCAGCGCACAGGCAAAATAGCAGTGGTATCCCAGCATCGCTGCCAGTTCCTCGGCCTGTGCAGTGTAATCCGGAGAAACTCCGCGGCCGCGCACCTCGTTCAGGCCGATAATATCCGCCTTCTGTTCGCGGATCACGTCAGCCATCAGCTTCAGGTCGACCACATCCTGCGAATCATCATCGTGCGGGCCTTTTGCCTTCTGCTTCAGAAAATCAATTCCGTGCTGAATGTTGAAAGTCATAAAACGAATCTGCATGATTTATCCCTCCGAAAAGATTATTCATCCAGCTTGAGCACCGCCATAAAGGCTTCCTGCGGCACTTCCACGCTGCCAAGCTGGCGCATCCGCTTTTTTCCTTCCTTCTGCTTTTCCAGCAGCTTCTTTTTTCGGGTAATGTCACCGCCGTAGCATTTTGCCAGAACATCTTTCCGCATTGCCTTGACGGTTTCACGCGCAATGATTTTGCCACCGATGCACGCCTGGATCGGGACTTCGAACAACTGGCGCGGGATATGCTCCTTCAGCTTCTCCGTCATTTTGCGGGCGCGCGGATAAGCTTTTTCACTGAACACGATAAACGAAAGCGCGTCGATCACTTCCCCGTTCAGCATGATATCCAGCTTGACCAGCGAGGATTTTTCATAGCCGGAAACCTCATAGTCAAACGACGCATAGCCGCGTGTACGCGATTTCAGCGAATCAAAAAAGTCATAGACGATCTCGTTGAGCGGCAGGATATAGTGCAGATCCACACGGTCGGTATCCAGATACTTCATATCCTTGAAAATACCGCGCCGTTCCTGACAAAGCTCCATAATGCTGCCTACATAATCTGTCGGAGAATAAATGTGGGCTTCTGCAATCGGTTCTTCCGCCTGCTGGATCATCGCAGGATCGGGGTAATTGGTCGGATTATCGATCAGGACGACTGATCCGTCCGTCTTTGTAATACGGTACACAACGCTCGGCGCAGTGGTAACAAGATCCAGATTATACTCCCGCTCCAGACGTTCCTGAATGATCTCCATATGCAGCAGGCCAAGAAAACCGCATCGGAAACCGAAGCCGAGAGCAACCGAGGTTTCAGGTTCAAAGGAAAGCGAAGCATCGTTCAGCTGCAGCTTTTCAAGCGCCTCGCGCAGATCCGCGTAATGTGCGCCGTCGGCCGGGTAAATTCCGCAGTAGACCATCGGGTTCACCTTGCGATAACCGGGAAGCGGCTCGGCCGCCGGTTTTTCCGCCAAAGTGACGGTATCGCCGACGCGCGCTTCGCTGACCGTCTTGATGGAAGCCGCAATGTAGCCGACTTCGCCTGCTTCCAGCAGATCGGCCGGTTCCATACGGGTCGCGCGCAGATAGCCGCATTCCACCACCGTAAATTCCGCGCCGGTGGACATCATCCGGATCGTGTCGCCCTGACGGACCGTTCCTTCCTTGATTCGTACATATACGATAACGCCCTTGTAGGCGTCGTAATAGGAATCAAAAACGAGCGCCTGCAGCGGCTGCTCCGGATCTCCCTGCGGAGCGGGGATCTGCCTGACAATATCCTCCAGAACCGCTTCGATGTTGATGCCGAGCTTGGCGGAAATACGCGGCGCTTCCATGGCGGGAATCCCGATCACATCTTCTATTTCTTTGGCAGCCTTTTCCGGTTCTGCGCTCGGAAGATCGATCTTATTGATCACCGGAACGATCTCCAGCCCTGCGTCCACGGCGAGATAAGTATTGGCCAGCGTCTGCGCTTCGATTCCCTGTGACGCATCCACCACCAGTACCGCCCCTTCGCACGCAGCCAGAGAGCGGGAAACCTCGTAGTTAAAATCAACATGGCCGGGGGTATCGATCAGATTGAACAGATAATCCTGTCCATCCTGCGCACGGTACACAAGCGTTACCGCATGAGCCTTGATGGTGATCCCGCGTTCACGCTCGAGATCCATGTTGTCGAGCAGCTGGTCGGACATATCGCGCAGCGCAACGGACTGCGTCTTTTCCAGAATGCGGTCCGCCAGCGTGGATTTTCCGTGGTCAATATGCGCAATGATACTGAAATTGCGAATTCTTTCGCGAGGAATGTGCAAAAAAGATCCCCCCAACGTTTTCTCTTTTCCTGTTTTATTTTTTTCGCCTGATATTCTGATAATATTTGTCGTCCAACAAACGCTTGCGCTTGTAACCGACGCTCCGTTTGCGCGCATAAGCCCGGCCGCTGGACATTTTATTGCCGCGCGTCCGTTTGCTGCAAATCAATACGATAAAGGCCGCCAGCGCCGCCGCACCGATCACGATCCACGCGATCAGACCGTAAAGACGGGATGTTCCTTCGCCGTCTGACAAAGTTCCTCCCTGCATCGGATCGACAGACAGGATTCCCGATTCGTATGGCATGATCCGGGAGGATGCCCGCGAAGAGGGTTCCGCAGCAGAAACGTTCTCCTCAGAAGAAGAGCTTTCTTCCGAGGATCCGTCTGCAGCCGAAGCAACCGGCGCCGCACTCGTTTCCGGTGCCTTTGATACGTATTCCGATCCGGCCTCTGATTCGGCAGACTGCGGCTCCTGAGAATGTACGGAGGAGGCCGGAAGCGATTCTGGCTGAGAAGACGGCTCCTCTTCCGACGCCGCAGTTTCGGAGGAGGATTCCTCCGCTTCCGAGGAATCCGGCAGCGGCGCATCGGAAACGCCGCCCTGTACAGGAAGGGACTCTTCCGGCTGTGAGACCGGCGCGCTTTCCTGAGAGGACGTCTCCTCTGCCAGAACCGGAACCGCCCAAAAGATCAACGCCGCACAGAAAAAACTGCAGGCGAGAAGAAATCTGGTATGTTTCATGGCATTTCATCCTGTCAGATCGTTTTGTAACCGGCAGGCAGCAACGTGCCTGTACGCTGGTATTATGACATAAAACCGAAAAAAAAGCAAGCTGTTTCCGCCCGGCTTCCGTTCTGCGCCGGCAGACAGCTTTCCCCGTAACCGATCCTTTGTGTATTCTCCTGCGCCAGGCAGGTTCCGAACGCCGCAAGAATCAGCAGACTCAGCGCCAGCAGCGTGATATAAAAGCCGCGCAGAAAGCCCCTGATTTTTTTCCTGTTCAATCGATATTCCTCCGTTCTGCCGATAACGTTTGATTTCCGCTATCACAGATTTTTACACACTATTCCTTTAAGGATTCCAGCACCTCAGTCAGACAATCGGCAAAAAGCTCCCCCGAATACCGCACTTCATCATAGGTGTTCGCTTCGGTTCCGAATTCCACCAGCAAAGCTCCGTGGCGCAGATGCTGATTGTAGCGGATATTCCAGCAATACAGCGGGCGGGCAAGACCCGGGTATTTTTCCGCAAGGCTCTTTTGAATGCGCAGCCCAAAACGGAGGTTGTATTCCCAGTCGGGATATCCCAGCGTTCCGTTATCGTCGCAGCCGCTGACGATCATGATCTGTGCCGCTTTTTTTCCGTTGATGGTCACCGTCGGCTTCAGCTTTGTGCCGTCCGCCTGTTCCAGACAATCCCGGTGAACATCAAGAATCACCTGAATCGACGGATACTGTTCCAGATATTTTTCCATGGTGGCAAGCGACCGGAAATAGGCGCCTTTATAGGCAGGATCGTCATGAAAAGTCGTGTCGTGGATCGTGACGATCCCTTCATTATTTAAAATACGGGCGATCGCGTCCCCTACTGCGATCACGCCGTGCGCCGGATTATCGGTGCGCGCACTGAAGGATGTTGGATAGCTGCCCGTATAGGATTCCATATAGGCCTCCGACGTATGTGTGTGCACGATCAGCACCTGAGGCTCGTCGGTATCCTTCAGGGTGACATCCGGCCTTCGCGACAATTCCTCCGCCACACTGATTTCAGCAGCAGAACGGCTCCGCATGGAAACGGCTCCGCAGCTGAGATTGCCGGTTGAGGAAAGCTGTACCTCTTCCACCGGCTTGTAATTTTCCGGCAGCGATGAAACGCCGCCGTCCGAGGATGCAAGCGGTTCAGCTGCGCTTTCCGCAGGCAGTTCTGCTCCGGATGAGCCAGTAAATTCCGATTCCGCCGGGATCTCGCTTTCGGTCGGGATCTCACTGTTCACCCGGTCTTCGGGAGAAGATTCCGGCTGGGCAGCAGCGGCTGAAAAAAACCTTTGCACCATTCCGCTTTTTCGCACATATTCTTCTCCGCCTTCGGGCAGAACGATCCCGGCCGACACCATCACCGGCCGCCAAAGCCCGGAGATCCATTCGCCGTTTTTCAGCAGACCGGCCGTCAATGCCGCACACAGCACGATCGGGATCCATTTGCCAAACCGATGTTTTTGCCGGGCAAAAAACCGGAAAGCGTGCCGTGAAAGAAGTTGTTTCACGGCGGAACGTCCCGGTTGTTTTTTTGCGGCTGCGCGTTTTTTCCCTGCTTCAAGATTGCTGCCGTCCTTCATTCAAGCGTCCTCCCGGTTCAATTTCGCCATTGGACAGGCTGTCCGGCCAACTTGGCTGTTAGATTGCTATGCAGACGGAACCGTAAATATGAAAACCAGCGGCAGATTTACGACTGCAGCATCACGATCTCTTCTGCAGAAAGGTCTTGCTGCAGCGCGCAGTTCACCGCCATTGCCACCATTTTTGCCGCCCGCTGCACCAGCAGATCGATCTCCCGCGGCGTCACCATCATTTTTGCGCCGCGCGGTTCCAGCATCGTGCGCAAGTTCTCAAACCGTTCATCCTCCTGCCCGGCAGCCAGACCTGCTGCCAGCGTTGCTCCGTCAACCACGGTCGGCACCCCAACTGAAATCACCGGGATCCCCATCGTTTCGCAGCTCAGCTCCGGCCGGGCATTTGCCACTCCGGAACCGGGAGAAATCCCTGCATCGGAAATCTGAACGGTATTTCCAAGCCGCGAAAGGCTTCTGGCCGCAAAGGCATCCACCGCAATCAGGCAGGCCGGACGCAACGACTGAACCACACTTTTTAAAAGCTCCACCGCATCGATCCCCGTCTGCCCCAAGACGCCGGGAATCACTGCCGCCACGCTGCGCAGCGAATCAAGCCCGCAGACACGGGCAAATTCTCCTTGCAGATGACGCGTTGCCAGAACCCTGCCTGCCGTTAACGGGCCGATCGCATCCGGCGTAATATCTTCATTTCCCAGTCCCGCTACCAGAACTGCCCCTTCCTGCGGCAGAAAAGCACGCAGCTCTTCCGCGATCAAAGGCGCAAACCGATTTTCATCATCCACATAATCCGAAAACGGCGGCAGCTCCACGGTCACATAACTGCCCATCGGCCTTTGAAACACTCTGGCGCCTGCCTCGGTAAAAATTTTGATTCTGGTAATTTTCGCTTCTCCGCGTTCCTCCTTCTCACTGCTGACACCGCACGGCAGCTGCTGCATCTCCTCCCGAAGCTCCAGCGCGAGATCTGTTCGGAATTCCATAAAAATACCTCATCCTTTTCATTTTGGAAAATTAAAATACACTTCGTCCCGGGCAAAGGATTTTCTTCCTGTCATAACGGTAGTATTGGCGCAAAAAGTTCCTCTATTCTTCCATGAATCCCCTTCTTCGGCGCTTGTGTTTCATAAAAAAATCATTTATAATATGAAATAATCATAACGATCGGAGAATCCGACGAAATGCAGCGATCCTTCGGCAACCATGCTGCATCCGAACCTGACGAAAGGAAACGCTTCTGTATGAACGACAACGATTTGAACGATCTGTTCCGGCAGATCGGAAAAACGGTTCAGGATATTGCCAGTCCCGAAAATATTGCGGAACTGAAAAAGAGTATTGATGAAACGGTACGGGATGTGAAAGACGCAGTAAAACAAAGCGCTGCCGCCAACCGGGCAGCTTCTCCTGCTCCCCCGCCGCTGCGGCCGCAGGCTGCTCCTGCTGCCCCTCCCCGACCGGCAAAAGCAGCGGCTGTCCCTTCCGCACCGCCAAAGACCGAGGAAAAAACGCTGGCCATTCCGCCCAACCGGGTCCCCGGGCACGCCGCCGGTCCTCTGCTCACGGTTGCCGGCGCCGGCGGAATCCTCTTCTCCGCTGCGGCGATCGGCCATCTTCTGATTTCTTCCGCCTCTCTTGCAATAACGGCAGAACTGATCACTTATGCTGCGCTGATGGCCCTGAGTGCGTTCGCCGCAGCTCACGGAACGGCGTTACGCCTTCGGGTACGCAGATATCGGACGTATCTGCACGAGATTTCCGGAGCAGCTTTCTGTTCGATCCGCACACTTGCCTCCTCTGCCGGAAAAACCGCCGGATATGTTCTCCGCGATATCAAAAAAATGATCCGCCGCGGTTACTTTCCTCAGGGTCATCTGGATGAACAGGGCACCTGCCTGATGCTGGACGACAAAACCTTCAAACAATATCAGGAGCTGATGACACGCGCAAAAGAAAAAGAGGCGTATGAGAAAGAACGTCAGGAACAGCTTCGTTCCAACCCGGAGCTGGAAAGCGTGATCCGGGAAGGAAAGCAGTGTCTGGGGCAGATCCGCGAAGCAAACGAAGCCATTCCCGGCGAAGAAATTTCCCGCAAGCTCAGCCGATTGGAATCCGTTACGGAAAAAATCTTTGAGTACGTTGCACAGCATCCCGAAAAGCTGCCGGAAATCCGTCGTTTTATGAGTTATTACCTCCCCACGACGCTGAAACTGGTCAACGCATACCGCAAGTTTGACGCACAGCCTGTTCAGGGGGAAAATATTCTTTCTTCCAAGCGCGAAATTGAAGACACGCTTGACACCATCAACCTTGCGTTTGAAAACTTGTTCGACGGGCTCTTTGAAGACGATGCCATGGACGTTTCCACCGATATTTCCGTTTTGGAAACCATGCTCCGGCAGGAAGGGCTGACCGGCAGCGATTTTAAGAGATCCTGACCACACAAATTCAGACGGAAGCTTTCCGGTAATGCGGAAACTTCCGCAAGCTCAGAAAGGACGGTCTACAGAACGATGAACGACTCTTTTCAAAACCTGCCCACCCCCACGCTGACATTTGAGCCTTTTGAAACCGAACAGCCTGCCGAAGTCCTTCAAGCGGCCGAAGCGCCGGCTCAACCGGCTGTTCCTGTGCTGGACGAATCTTCCCTGACTGCCGAAGAACGGAAGATGGTGGATGATTTTGCAGCAAAAATCAGTCTCTCCGACTCCAATATGGTGCTTCAGTACGGTTCCGGCGCACAGAAAAAAATTGCAGATTTCTCCGAAAATACCCTGAACAGCGTCCGCACCAAGGATCTGGGACAGATCGGTGAAATGCTCACCGGCGTGATCACAGAGCTGAAAGGATTTGAAGAGGATGAGAATGAAAAAGGCTTTCTCGGTCTTTTCAAAAAGTCTTCCAACAAACTCGGCACGATGCGCGCCAAATACGCCAAGGCAGAGGCGAACATTGACCAGATCTGCAAGGCTTTGGAGTCCCACCAGATCCAGCTGCTGAAAGACGTCGCGATGCTGGACAAGATGTATGAACTGAACAAGGTCTATTTCAAAGAGCTTTCCATGTATATCATCGCGGGCAAAAAGAAGCTCAAACAGGTGGAAGATACCGATCTGGCCGATCTGACCGCCCGCGCCAGACAGTCCGGTCTTCCCGAAGACGCTCAGGCAGCCAACGACCTTGCCGCGCTCTGCAACCGGTTCGACAAAAAGCTGCACGATCTGGAACTGACGCGCATGATCTCTATTCAGATGGCGCCCCAGATCCGTCTGGTGCAGGGCAGCGATACGCTGATGTCGGAAAAAATACAGTCCACGCTGGTCAATACCATTCCCCTCTGGAAAAGCCAGATGGTTCTGGCGCTGGGCGTCGCTCATTCCGAACAGGCCGCCAAAGCCCAGCGCGAAGTGACCGACATGACCAACGAGCTGCTGCGCAAAAACGCCGAAACGCTGAAAATGGCAACGGTCGCTACCGCAAAGGAATCCGAACGCGGGATCGTTGATCTGGATACACTGAAATACACGAACGAAAGCCTGATCTCCACGCTGGACGAAGTCATACAGATTCAGGAGGAAGGCCGACAGAAACGCCGCGAAGCCGAAAGCGAGCTTTCTAAAATTGAAACGGAATTGAAGCAGAAGCTGCTCGATATCCGCAAATGACCCGCGTTCTTTTTGAACAAACACCATCCGCCGGGCCTTTTCCCGCTTAACACAGATCTGCTGCCCGTTTTTCATTGGATCATTCTTACACCGTTCTGAAAGATTTTTCAAAAAAACTATTGACAAGCAGCAGAAAAACCGATATAATAATCGAGCGTTGAAACGACCCGACGCTATGGAGATGTCGCCTAGTTGGTCGAGGGCGCACGACTGGAAATCGTGTAGGCGTTAAAAGCGTCTCGAGAGTTCGAATCCCTCCAGCTCCGCCAATAAAGATCCCCCGGCTAAGCCGGGGGATCTTTATTATTCTATGCCTTTTCTTGCCCGGCAAGCTGCGAGTATGGGATCTATTTAAACGGAAAAATCATCGGCTTTGTCAACGACTGCGGAACGGAAGACAAAGAAATTGAAATCGGATATGTCATTCATCCTGATTATCAGGGACATGGGTACGCAACAGAAGCTGTGCGAGCGGTCATTGGCGAGCTTCGTGAAATGGGATTCCGGAAGGTCGCCGCAGGCTTCTTCGCTGAAAATGTGGCTAGCCGCCGCGTAATGGAAAAGTGCGGAATGCAGCAGACCGCTGTTACCGACAAAGAAGAATACCGCGGCGAGTATCATCTGTGCCATTATTATGAAATCAGTTTGTGACAGAATTCCGGTTTATAAAGTTTGATTGATACTGGTGATGATCCTATGACTTTGGATGAAGCAAAAGTGTTGTTATCGAAAAATAAGATTCCGTTTGAATTACAGGAATTTAATCATGAAGCAGAGTATTGGCATCATGCGACGCTGTTTCCTTATACCAAAAACGCGAGACCCTGCAAAGTCGTCGCCATGGTCATAAAAAGCAAGAATGGCAAGAAAGATATTGAACTGCAGTTCAACGCTGCCGGAGATGCGTTTCGTTTTGAGGAACTGCGTTTCGGCGATTTTTGCTATGAACTGTTTGATTGCAATGAAGTGACGCTTGCAGACGATCTGATCCGCAATATCTCAGAAATCCAAAAAGGTCATCTGATCGTGATCGTTTTGAATGAGATCAGAAAAAAACGCTGGCTCGCCGATGCATGTTTTGATCGGAGCAATGATGACGATACCTTCGGAGCACCCGGATTTCAAAAAGCACTGCAGCAAATTAAAAAGCCGAAAGGGTTGTTTTCAAAATTACTGGGCGCACAAAAGCAGTACGAGATCTATGACTGGAATACATATCAGCGTATCGTCAAATAAGCTGCCTTCCCTTCTGTTTGTAATTGTGAGGTAAAACAAAATGATACTTGAAACACAGAGATTGTATTTGCGGGAAATGAATCAGGCGGATTTTCAGTCTTTATGCAGAATTTTGCAGGATGAAAAAGCCATGTACGCTTACGAAGGGGCATTCAGTGATGCCGAAGTGCAGGAATGGCTGAACAGACAAATTTCACGCTATCAAAAATGGCGCTTTGGTCTGTGGGCGGTCATTCTGAAGGAGACGGACGAAATGATCGGCCAATGCGGGCTGACAATCAGCCATGGAAAAACGAAGAGGTGCTGGAGATCGGCTATCTGTTTGAGCGGTCTCACTGGCATCAGGGATATGCGATTGAAGCGGCGCGCGCCTGCAAAAAGTATGCGTTTGACGTATTGAAAGCGGATAAGGTCTGTTCCATTATCAGAGATACAAACATCGCCTCGCAAAAGGTGGCCGTCAGGAACGGTATGATCAGAAAAGACACATGGATCAAGCATTACAGAGGCGTCGATATGCCCCACTTCCGCTATGCAGCCTATCGCTGACCGCAGCGGCTCCCTTCTCCCTTTGCAAAACATTGCGCCTGTGACGGCGACAGTCTGACAACGGACTGCAAAATACAGTTTTGCTCCTGAGAACTGTTTTGTCACAGCTCATCTTCATCCGGCGCCAGCATGATCCCGGAATTTATGAACCGCGGAGAAACCATGAGCGTCCTGTTTCAGAACGCCATGCGTCCCCATCCTTCGTTTTTCACGGGCGGAAGCCCCAGCAATTCCCGTCCCGTCTTTACATAATAGCGATAATTTTCAAGAGGTACACCGTTGGGGATACGATGATCGATCGCGAAGACCGTGCCGCCTCCCAACATAGGAGCCGACATTTTGTATTCCAACTCGGTACGAATAGCGTCAAAGTCCTTACGCAGAACAAATTTGTCGATTCCCCCTTTGAAGGAAAGCCTGTTCCCGTATTTTTTACGAAGTGCAACAATATCCATCCCGGCTGCAGGCTCGCACGGATACATGCAGTTGACACCGCAGTCCAGCATGACATCCACAATCGGGTTCATATCTCCGTCACTGTCCTGAGAGAAAAGAGCGGCGCCATGGGCTTTGGCGCAGGACCAGATTTTCCGGTAATACGGCTCCATAAATTCTCTGACCTGTTTCGGCCCGAACAGCGGGCCGGACTTTCCGGCCATATCTTCATGAATACTCAAACAGTCAATCGGCACAATATCTGCCACCCGTTCCATGACCTGAACGCATGTGTTTCCGATCGTCTCCAGCATATCCGAAATGAGCTCCGGTTCTTCGTAAGCCGCAATACAAAGCCCTTCTTCGCCCATCAACTGGCGCGGTTCGTCAAAGCCGCCGGGAACCGACTGGATCATGAGATAACCTTTGTCACGCAGTGCCTTCTGCTCCAGCAGTTTCTCCCGGTCGATACGATCCTCACGGAATTCATACCAGTGCCTGATCTTCAGCCAATCATCCATTGTCTGAACGGGATACTCCATTGGCAGCGGAATGGTCGCACTTTGCTTGCACAGCTTCATCTTGCGTCCCATTTCGTCAATAGAGACGGTATATTCCGGCGTGTCTTCCAAAACCTTCGGTTCATTGCCGGTCATCGCCTGACAGTTGCCTGCAAGCATTGCCCTCAGCACATAATCCCAGTCGAAGGCAGTCATGGCGATTTCCTTTGCGCTGGCCCCCTGTCTGCGCCACTCCTCTTCCAGTCCGATCAGCGGACCGAAAAGTTCGCAGAACATCTCGCGGCCCGTGAATTCAAAATTACAATGTGCGATGTAGCGTTCTCTGTTCCAGATCATCAATCCCATTCCTTTCTTTCGCTTCTTTCAGTTTACCCGGACCGAGAAAAAGCGCAATGAAGAAACGGTTGAAATATGGACAAAATTCCGCTATTATATTCGCAGAATGATAAAGCTCTGGAGGCGCTGTATGTGGGAGCATTTTGAGGTAACTCTGGATTATCTGGTGCGAAGGGCCACCTATTGCGGCTGGGGGATCGCACCGCGCCGCATTTCCAATTACGAATTGGTGTTTGTTCTGAAAGGACAGGGAAATATCGTTCTGGAAAATAAGCAGATGACCATTCAGCCCGGTGATCTGGTATGTTTTCGGCCCGGTGTTCTGCACAGCCTTTCCGTTTCGCAGGAGCCATGCATGGAGTTCTACGGTGTCCACTTTACGCTGCCGGCAGAAATGGAACAACTTCCGCTGCCGGATCTTGCGCAGATTAAACCCGCCGCTCAGCTGGAGGCACTTTTCAAAGATCTGCTCGGAGTCTATCAGAAAAAGGCATATCTGTATCAGTGGCGGCAAAACCTTCTGCTTCAGCAAATACTATGTGAAATTTTCACCGCTCTGTACCAGGAGAGCATTCCTGCAGAACAGGCCCGTATCAAGAAGGTGCTGGAATACATCCACGAAGATCCGTCCCATCCGTTCACGCTGGAAGACCTGACCGCCCGAGCCGGCGTAAAAAAGACCCTTTTTCTGCAGTCCTTCCGGAATGTGACGGGTACTTCTCCAAAACAATACATCATCGGGCTCCGGCTTGAATCTGCACGCAGCCTGTTGTTGGAAACACAAATGCCGGTTTCACAGATAGCAGAAAAATGCGGATTTACCGATGCATTCTATTTCAGCCGGCGGTTTAAAGCCAAATTTTCAGAGTCTCCGCAGCAATACCGCAAAGCACATCTTTGATGCAGGGCTTCAGAAAATCGGAGGTTCTTCACGGCGTTTGAGTTTCACGGAAGGCCGTGCGCACGTCCATCATCCTGTTTTCAGGCACGACGCTTTCCGGCCTTTTTTGAAGAAAACAATGAAAAATGATAAGACAAAAGCCTGATGAAAATCGTCAGGCTTTTTCTTCTGCCTTTCGTATACCGCTTTCTCCGCAGGGGAATACTGTGTTTGTCACTTCTGCAGTGAAAACGGAGGAATCATGATGCAATACAATAAAGTGGAGATCTGCGGCGTCAATACATCGAAGCTGACGGTTCTGACCGAAGCGCAAAAAATAGAGCTGATGCAAAAAATGCATACAGGCGACCGCCAGGCGCGGGAAAAGCTGATCTCCGGAAATCTGCGTCTGGTATTGAGCGTGATCCAACGGTTCACAAACCGCGGCGAAAACATGGATGATCTGTTTCAGGTCGGCTGCATCGGTCTGATCAAGGCGATCGACAATTTTGATATTTCACAAAACGTCCGTTTTTCCACTTACGCCGTCCCGATGATCATCGGAGAGATCCGCCGGTATCTGAGAGACAACAATTCCATCCGCGTCAGCCGCTCGCTTCGCGATATCGCCTATAAGGCTATGCAGGTCAAAGAACGCCTGACCGTAAAAAACGGGCGCGAGCCTCTGGTGGAAGAAATCGCCAAAGAACTGTCGCTGCCAAAAGAAGACGTTGTGATGGCTCTGGAGGCGATCGTTGATCCTGTTTCGCTCTTCGAACCGGTCTATTCCGACGGCGGAGATGCGATTTATGTGATGGATCAGATCGGCGACAAAAATGACGACAGCAATTGGCTGGAAGAACTTGCATTGCGGGAAGCGATCGCAAAGTTAAACAGCAGAGAAAAACGCATTCTTACTTTGCGCTTTTTTCAAGGCAAAACACAGATGGAGGTCGCCGAGGAGATCGGAATCTCGCAGGCTCAGGTTTCCCGGCTTGAAAAAGGCGCTCTGGATCGCATCAAAAAGCAGCTGTAAATCACAGTTCTGCCGCCCCTACCCTACCCGTTCAAGATCTTTTTTCAGGCGGCTGATGATCCGCTTTTCCAGCCTTGAGATATAAGACTGAGAAATGCCGAGAATATCGGCAACTTCTTTCTGTGTGTGTTCCGCTGCGCCGCCAAGCCCGAACCTCAGCTCCATAATACGTTGTTCCCGGGGAGAAAGCCGGTGTACGGCTTCCATCAAAAGGTCGCGTTCTGCTTCGCTTTCAATGTTTCTTCCAACCGTATCCGGCTCGCTGCCCAAAACATCCGAAAGCAGCAGCTCGTTTCCGTCCCAATCGATATTCAGCGGTTCATCAATGGAAAGATCGTTTTTGTACTGTGCGCTTTTTCGCAGAAACATCAGAATCTCGTTTTCGATGCAGCGGGAAGCATAGGTTGCAAGCTTGATATTCCGTTCCGGGCAGAAGGTTCTCACCGCTTTGATCAGTCCGATGGTACCGATTGAGATCAGATCTTCCACATTTGCAACACGCGTTTCAAATTTTCTGGCAATATAAACCACCAGTCGCAGATTATGTGTAATCAAAGGTTCACGCGCACTTTCATCACCGTTCAGAATCCTGTTCATCAGAGCGGCTTCTTCCTCTGCGGACAGCGGCGCCGGCAGCGTTTCAGAGCCATTGATGTAATAAAGCTCACCGGGTATTTTTTGCCCGATCCGCCGCATCAGGAGCATTTTCCAACGCATCAGCCATTTTCGCAGGAACCGTAACATAACAACGACCATCCTTTCACTGCATCTGATTTCTTTGATGTTTTGCAGCGGTTTTCCGCTTTTTCTTTTTTGTCTGCAGCTGAACTGTTTCCACCAGCACGGAAGGCACAAGCGCATGATAAAGACCGGAGGAAAGCTTTTGCGGGCAGACCGCCACGCACGACCGGACAACTTCTCCTTTTTCCAATGTGATCTTGTCCGGAAAAAAAGCCGGTAACAGGCTCTGCGCTCCCACACTGGCAAACGGAATCACCCGGAAGCGTTTTTCCCAGCCGGATCGTTCCAGAATGTCGATCCGCTCTACTTCGCCTGCGGCATAAATCTTCTGCAGTTCTTCCGGAATCAGACTTTGTACGGCATCATATTCTGCCACGATGACCGGTGCGCCGGACATCCGCTCCACCAACGCATTGCCGGTATCCAGCATTGCCCGGAATTCCGCTGTCTGTTCGCCAATCGTAATTTCCACAGAAAAGAATTTTTCCGGAGCTTCCTTCCGTCCAACCAGTTTTTGCAGCAGGATCAGGAGCAGATAACAGAAAACCGTCAGCAGGATCAGAAGCAGCGGCGAGATATCGAAATATACCACACCGCACCGCCAGATCATCCCCTGCGGTGCAGCAGCGTACCAGACGGCGTACATGATCCCGGAAAAAGAGAAACTGACGGCGTAAAAGCAAAGCAGCGTTTTGAAAAACAGACGGACGGACTGAAATTCATATGTAATCAGCACCATCAGCGCCGCCGCAGCAGTATGCATCAAAAACGAGAGCAGCCCGTTGATGTCCGGAATCAGCACCATTGCAGAGGCCGCCCCTCCCAGCGCTGCCCCCAGTACAATACGCCAGCGCCGGACTTTTCTTGAAAGCAGATGCGCTGCAGCGAGCAGCAGAAAATAATCAATGATCCAGTTCAGTCCGATCAGCACATCCAGATAGATCACCGTCACCAAAACACCCCCATTCCTGCAAGCGACCCGGCATCCTGTTGTCCTTTCCCCGAATCTTTTTTAATTATATGCGGAGCATCCGGTGAATTTATGTCAAATTCAGAAAAATAAATCCTGTGGAAGAAAATTTTCTTCCGCAGGATCATCATCAGGAACCCCAGATTCCGTGCCGGGCCGAAAGCAGCTGTTTCAGCGTTTCCCTGATCTGTTCGATTTCTTTTTGATCTGCCGTGCGCATCCGGCCGTATCCCCTTTGTTCAAGCATCCCGGCAACGGCAGCATGCAGACGGTGCTCCTCATTCATCTGTTCAAGCATCGCATTGCGAACTGCGGCATGCATGCTGCTCAGCGCAGCCGCCCCATATTGTTCGGCAAGCGATGACTGCGCCAAAAGCAAATCCGCTAAAATTTCCTGATCTGTAAGTTGATACAACGGAATTCTCCCTTTTCTGTTGCTGTCCCATGCGCAGTTTTTTGCTGCCGTCACGGCTGATCCAGACAACGCAGCATTCGTTCGCAATGGATCCGGTGCATTCCGGCAAGCTGCTCGCATTTTGCTTTCACCTGCGGATCTTCCGCCTGCGCCGCATACATCCGGCATTTTTGAATCATCAGCAGTTCCTGATTGATGCGGTCTTCGATCAGATGCAATTCTTCTTCCGTCAGTTCTGTCATGGCAAATCTCCTTTTCTTCGGGCAGACGCAAGGTCTATGTAGCCCTCAGATGGTTCTGCGCGACGGATCAAGTCCAAAACTGACCGAAAGCGCCTTGTTGACCAGCTGCATGGATTTGCTGTCCAGCGTTCCCATACATTCGCGGAGACGCCGCTTGTCAAGCGTACGGATCTGCTCCAGCAAAACGATGGATTCCTTCGCCAGCCCGCTGGTGCCGCAGCTGAGCTGAATATGGGTGGGCAGCTTTGCCTTATCCCGCTGGCTCGTGATCGCAGCCGCGATCACGGTTGGGCTGTACCTGTTTCCGATATCATTCTGAATAATCAGTACCGGGCGCACGCCTCCCTGTTCGGAACCGACAACAGGACTCAGATCGGCGTAATAAATATCTCCTCTGTGTACGATCACGATCACTCACGCTCCGTAAAAGCTATTCTGTCATCTGACAAAAATAGTGTTGCCTTTGTTTTTTCAAAATATTCAGCGTTTCCGCATTTCTTTATTTCATCATATTCACGGAGCGAAAAAATGACAAAGCAATGCTGCAGAGCCGCAAAGGTTCTGCAAACACAATAAAGATCCCCCGGCTAAGTGAACCGCCCCAGATTGTGTAGACAGCACAAAAAAGAGCCCCTATGCAGGAATATTCGGTTTTACCAGGAGTGGCGCAGCGTCAGCGGTGCTACTCCTGTTTTACTTTGGATGCGTTCG
>JAQXJH010000050.1 GCA_029008595.1 Bacillota bacterium | reverse complement strand
ACAACAGATCGTTTTTATACGCCTGAAGAGTATCTTGAGTGCCTCAAGTACATACAGGCTTTGGTAGATCGCGGGGATTTTTTATTTAAAGCAAAAGACTGTGATACTGATAAAGTAATGAATGAAAACGGTTGTTGGATTGGCGATGTTATAAGCCATACGATTAAATGCAAAAATTGTGGTCAGTGCTTCACTTGCAGTTGCGTTACATATCATGGAAGCGGCAGATTCAGAAAGGACAGATTGTGAAATCAAATATGAACTTTTGGAGGCTGGCATATGTTTTTATTTTCCCTTTACATTCCTGACAGCAGTAATCCTTCCGACCATAAAAATGGTTATGACGATTGCGCTGTATGCAGAGCCCGGACAAAAAAGCAGGCAATCAGGAAATTTAAAAAATGTATGATGGTTTTGATGGATCGGCGGTAAAAAAAGTGACATATAATTTCTGCGGGATCGCAGTATTAAATGATTATTGAAGTGCTGTTTGATTGCCTGTACACCGATGTGAAACGGTGAAACAGCTTCCAAATCGATGAAATCCCGGGCTTCAAGGATAGACGCATATTTTTTGAGACCCAATTTACAGCAGGGTAAACGTGCTTCGTTTGCATTCCAGCACTTTTTCGCTGCGCAGCTTGCTGATTTCTGCCGAAAGTCCGCTTCGCTCCACCCCAAGATAATCGGCAAGCTCCTGACGATCGTACGGAATGGTGAAGGTGCTGCTTTTCGCCTTTTGAGCCTGTAAGAGCAGGTATGTCATCAGCTTTTCCCTGGTGCTGCGCTTGGAAGTAATCTCAATTTTCCGGTGCAGAACAAGATTTTTTCTTGCAACGATATGAAGAAGATTTAAAATCATCTGACGATGGAACGCACAGGCATTTCCGCACGGATGGGTGATGTGCAGTGCGTCTATTAAAAGGATCTCCGTATCCTCGGCGGCAACAACATCGACAGGCAGCGATTTCAGTCCGGCGCAGGCGAAGGCTTCGCCGAATAGCTGCGGCGGTTCGATGCTTGCCAGAATACTGCGGTTGCCGTAATAATCTACCCGGACGAGCTGCACGCTCCCTTTCAATACAATCCCTAAATACTTTGCTTTGTCTCCTTCGGCAAGGACGATCTCACCTTTCTGATAGCTGCTTTCTTTTGCACCGAGACAACGGAGCAGCTCGCTTAAACTTTCGTCTCCGATCTCATGAAAAAGCGGACATTTGCGAAGAACATCAAAATAATTTTTCATCTTTTTCTCCATTTGTTGAAATTTCAACAGATATGACAGGTCGATTATAGTATAATCGGCTGAGAGTGTCGATAAACCGTATTTTGCCTCCTTCTGACGAGGGCGCGGGTGTCCGGTGGACACCGTTGCAAAGCAACAGCACCGACCGAGACGGTAGCCGTGACGGAGGGAGAGAAAATGCTGTAATAAAGCCTTTTCTGACTACCCCTCAGTCTGCTGCGCAGACAGCTCCCCTGACAAGGGGCGCCAAAGCGGACTTTTTCGACAGCCTGGGTCGATTATAGTATAATCGGCTTATCATATCAATAAACAAACCGGAGGAACAAACAATGTTCAGAAAAATAATTAAGATCGATGAGGAAAAATGCAGCGGCTGTGGTGCATGTGCCGCAGCCTGCCACGAGGGCGCCATTGAAATGATCGACGGCAAGGCAAAGCTGATGCGCGAGGATTACTGCGATGGACTCGGCGATTGCCTTCCCGCTTGTCCGACACATGCGATTTCTTTTGAGGAACGGGAGGCGCCTGCCTACAATGAAGCAGCGGTCCGTGCGGCAAAAGTCGTAAAAGCTCACGGAGCGCTTCCTTGCGGATGCCCCGGAATGCAGTCAAAAGCGATCCGCCGCGAAGCTCCGGCCCGTCGTGCCGGGGCGGCTGCCAGTCAGCTTTCGCAGTGGCCCGTCCAAATTAAGCTTGTGCCGGTCAACGCGCCGTATTTTTCCGGCTCCAATCTTCTCATTGCCGCCGACTGTACGGCGTTTGCCTACGGAAATTTCCATCAGGAATTTATCCGGGATCACATCACGCTGATCGGCTGCCCGAAGCTGGATGAGGGAGACTATGCCGACAAGCTGGCACAAATCATTTCGGCGAACGATATCAAAAGTGTAACCGTTGTCCGTATGGAGGTGCCATGCTGCGGCGGTCTTGAAAATGCCGTCAGGCGTGCGCTTCAGATAAGTGGAAAATACATTCCGTGGCAGGTGGTTACCATTTCAACCGACGGAAGAGTATTCAATTAAAGATTGGATCTTCAGTTTTTTTGTTCTGGCCGAATGATTTTTCGGATTACAAAAAGCATCCGTCAAAAAGCCCGCGATATCCAGGCGTTGAATTGCCTGAATACCGCGGGCTTTTATAAATTTGGAAACGGGTCTTAAAAATTATTCAATTCCGGCTTCTTTCGCGGCAGCGTTAAAGCTTGCGATCGCGTCGTCATAACCGTTAGCCTTTAATGTAGCGATCATGGTATCATAAGCCTGCTCGGCGTCATCACTCATAACAACCTTGATCATTTCATCGGAGGGATCCGAAATCGTTTTGTCGCGGTTGTCATACGTCATATAGGTAAGAGCAAAATTGGTTTCTACGGTTTCGGTATTGGCGCGCAGCCAATCAACATACTCCCGCTCCATCGCCTGAGCTGTCTGGTTCGCAGAGGGGTCTACCACATGGAAGTCGCCGTCCCATGTGAACACATTTTTCAGGTTAACAAGCTGCGGATGCAGAGACTGGATCGGAACAAAGTTGCCGGTTTCGTCCTTCGGACGGGTGATGGTGATCTGGTCGCCGTTTTTCGTGTAATCCTTGCCTTCTTCGCCAAAACGCATAGCAGTCAGGCCATCGCCAAGCATGTAATCGTAAAATGCCAGAATGCGGTCGCGCTTGGCATCGTCACAATTGCCGCTGATATAGCTTTCCGCCCAATGCGTCAGGGTCGAAAAACGATAGGTTTTGCCGTTTTCAGCTTTCCAGGGCTTCAGATACGTCACACAATCTGTAAAGTTTTTGTCGGGGAAGACCTTTGCAAGTGAAACCGGGAGAGACTCTGCAGATGAGTGCAGAGGTTACCGGAAGCAATGTTACCCAGCATGTTTTCTGGCGTGTAGAAGGTGCCGCTTCAACGAATACAACCATCTCTGAAAACGGTCTGCTGTCTGTGGGAAGAGATGAAACAGCTGCTTCTCTGACTGTTATTGCAGTCTCCGGTGACGATACCGGCGTACAGGGCTCCTTTACAGTTACAGTCCGCACGGGCGGCGGGTCAGAGACACCTCCTCCGGAAAGCGGTTCTTCTGAAACGCCTTCGCAGGGCGGTCAGCCCGGAACGGCTTCCGGCGGCCAGAATATACCGGCAACCGGTGCAAATTCTTCGATATGGCTTATGATCGCGTTCCTTGTGCTTGCGTTTGCTGCAGCCGGCAGCGTTATGATTGAGCAGCGCAGACGCAGCGAGTAACCCCGGAAAGGTCCTAAAGCTCTTGCCTGTCTGAAACACACGATAAAGGGAAAGACAAGTACGCCTTGCCTTTCCCTTTGATTTTTATCCTGATTTTATTGTCCGGTGATGCAGGTTACGGCTGCTGCGTCCGGCACGATCCCTCCCGGCTGACCCGCTGGGGGGAGATCGCAATGCAGGTCGTGCAGGAATGAACGTCAGAGATTCTCTGTGACCACCGGCGTGGAAAGATCCAGCCCGGCGGGCAGGATCCTGCCGGTGGAAAGCGCCCAGAGGTCGGTCGCGGCGCATTCCAGAGAAAAGACGCGCTGTGCGCGTTGATCCAGACGCAGAATTTCCGTTGGACGAAGGATGACCGGCAGCGAGGCGGTCTGCTTCATCCGGCGAAGGATCTCCTGCCCGCGGCGGTTCAGCCCGAGAACGCGCAGATAGGGCGGTGTGCCGGTGCAGTCCTCTTCGTGCAGGCCAAGCAGAGCGGCTGCTGCGGCGCGGCGGATGCGGGCGTGGCTGTAGCGCTTGGTTTTTGCGGCGGCGTAAAGCGCCGGGAGCGAATCGGCGCAGCGCGCTGCGGCAAGCAGCCGGTTGTGCAGCCCTTCGCTGACGTCCGGCAGAGCGGCGGCTTCCGCTTCCGGCATGGTGCGGAGCCTTGCCAGAACCGCGCGCGTCAGCGGTTCCATTCCGCCGGAAAGGCGAAGCTCTTCTGCGGCCTGCTGCAGCGGAGCACGGCAGCCCGGCGGCACAAATTCGGAAACATCCTCATTGTTTCGCAGCGCCTCGCGCAGGGCAGAGGCGGAAGCGGCGGGTTCTCCCGTGGGCAGGCGGTTTTCGGGATGCAGTCCGCTGCCGTCGTGCGGGCAGCCGGATCTGCGCACCGGGAACAGGGCGAGCTTCGCGCCGGAACGGAGGATCGCCTTTGCGTATTCCACGGCCAGAATATCGTTCGGATTCTGCAGCAGCGCGGCGCATTCTTCGCCGAACCGGCGGCGGACCGCTTCCTCGCGCGCGGCGGCGAACGGAAGACCGGCGTCCAGCAGCGGGCGGAGCGTTTCCCGGAAACCGGGAGAAAGCAGCGCCGCCGCAGTCTTCTGCAGATCACCGGCGCTGCCGTGTTCACAGCCGAAGCTGAGTGCTTCCGCACAGCCCATCGCCGAAACCATCGCCGTTCCGCCGGCAGCAAAGCGCTCGGCGCCGGCCATTGCCCAGGGCAGCGGCAGCTCCAGTACGAGATCGGCCCCGTTCTGCAGCGCCATGCGCGCGCGGGTCCATTTGTCCAGCAGAGCCGGTTCCCCCCGCTGAACAAAACTGCCGCTCATCACGGCGGCAACGTGGGTCGCCTGCCGTTTCGTCTGTTCCAGATGAAACCGGTGGCCGCTGTGAAACGGATTATATTCGCAGATTACCCCGAAAACATGCACAAAACGTGACATTTCGACTCAAACTCCTTGAAAATACCGATTTCATATATTATTATAATACTATAACGGTGTGTTCTCAACTGAATTCGGGAAATCACCAAGGATAGGGCTGCGTGCGTCCGGCAAGGCGCACGCTCTCAAAAAGAAGGAGAAAAATCATGAAGATTCTGGTTATCAACGCAGGCAGTTCTTCGATGAAGTACCAGCTCATCGATATGAACGGTGAAAAAATGATGGCGAAGGGACTCTGTGAGCGCATCGGCATCGACGGGCGCTTTACGCACAAGACGGCGGACGGCCGCGTGCTGAAAAAAGAGGTTCCGATGAAGGATCATATGGTCGCTTTTGAGCAGATCAAGAATGCGCTGCTCGATCCCGAATACGGCGTCATCAAGGATTTCTCCGAGATCTCGGCCGTCGGTCACCGCGTGGTGCAGGGCGGCTCGGTCTTCAGCCAGTCGGTTCTGGTTGACGACAAAGTGATCGAACAGATCGAGGAGCTTTCCGATCTTGCGCCCCTGCACAATCCGGCCAACGCGCAGGGTCTGCGTGCCTGCCGCGCTGTTTTCGGCGAAAAGGTGCCGGAGGTCGCGGTGTTCGATACGGCGTTCCATTCCACGATGCCGGATTATGCATACCTGTATCCGGTTCCGTACGAGTATTATGAAAAATATCATGTCCGCCGCTACGGCTTCCACGGTACCTCTCACCGGTTTGTCAGCGCCCGCTGCGCGGAATTGATGGGGCGCCCGCTTTCCGAACTGAAAATGATCACCTGCCATCTGGGCAACGGTTCTTCCGTTACGGCGATCGATCACGGCAAGGTAATCGATACCTCCATGGGTCTGACGCCGCTTGACGGCTTCATGATGGGTACCCGCACCGGTACGCTCGACCCGTCGGTCGTTACCTTTATTGCGGAAAAAGAGGGCCTGTCCCCTAAGCAAATGAGCGATCTGCTGAACAAAAAGTCCGGTATGCTTGGTATTTCCGGCTTTTCCAGCGACGACCGCGACATTGACGACGCGGCGCACGCGGGCAATCCCCGCGCCATTCTGACGCAGAGAATGCTTTCGCAGGAGCTGACCAAGTTTGTCGGCGGATATATTGCCGAGCTGGACGGCTGCGATGCGATCGTTTTCACCGCCGGCGTGGGCGAAAACCAGCCGCTTTACCGCGAAAAGGTGTGCGAGCATCTTTCGTACATGGGTGTGAAAATCGATACGGAGAAGAACAACGCGACGGTTCACGGCAAGGAAGCCGAGGTTTCCACCCCGGATTCCACCGTCAGGGTCTTTGTGATCCCGACCAACGAAGAACTGCTGATCGCGCGCGATACGATGGCGCTGGCTCAGGAAGTTCTGCAGAAATAAGCGGCAGAAATGAAAAAATAACAGAAAGCAGCTTCCGGATGACCGGAGGCTGCTTTTTTGCTGCAGGGGATCCTATTTGTCGTCGTTGACAGGGCTGTTGGAACGGAACAGAAACGAAATGCACCACACCGCTGCCAGACCGACGATCGTGTAGATAATGCGGGCGACAATATTGCCGGAACCGCCGCAGATCCAGGCCACGATATCAAATTGAAACAGTCCGATCGATCCCCAGTTGATCCCGCCGATGATCAGAAGCACCAGCACAATTTTATCCAGCATGGCATTCAAGCGTCCTTTCCTGCAGGTTCTGTGCGCACAGAGAAAAATATTCTGCCTGTGCGGTGGTAGTATATGCCGAAAAGGCCGCGTCTATCCGCCGGCGAAAAAAATAATCGGTTATTCTTTGGTTTCAAACCATGTTTTTCCGAGATGAACGTCCACGGTAAGCGGAACGGCAAGCTCCACGGCGTGTTCCATCTCCGTCTGCAGGATCTCCGCCGCATGAACGGCTTCTTCCTCCGGCGCTTCCACGATCAGTTCGTCGTGCACCTGCAGGATCAGGCGGGAACGGAGCTTTTCTTCCCGGAGACGGTCGCTGACGCGGATCATGGCGATCTTGATGATATCGGCCGCGGTTCCCTGGATCGGCATATTGCGCGCGACCCGCTCGCCGAAGCTGCGCAGATTGAAATTGGAGGAGGCAAGCTCCGGAAGGTAGCGCCGCCGCCCGAACATGGTTTCGGCGTAGCCTTTCTCTTTTGCGTCCTCCACAACGCGCTGCATATATTCCGCAACGCCGGTGTAATGCGCCATGTAACCTTTGATATAGGCATCGGCCTCCGCGCGGGAAACGTGAATGTCCTTGGCGAGCGAAAACGCGCCGATCCCGTAAACGATGCCGAAATTGACCGCTTTGGCGCGGGAGCGCAGCAGCGGCGTGATCAGCTCCGGCGGCAGATTGAACACCTGCGAAGCCGTGGTGCGGTGGATATCCTCATGATTGAGAAACGCGTCGATCATGGCTTTGTCGTTCGCCACATGCGCCAGAACGCGCAGCTCGATCTGTGAGTAGTCGGCGTCGATCAGCGTCCAGCCGCGCTGAGCACAGAAAAAGCGGCGAAGCTCCCGTCCCACGTCGGTGCGGGTTGGAATGTTCTGCAGGTTCGGCTCCGTGGAACTGATGCGCCCGGTGCGTGTCTCGGTCTGGTTAAAGCTGGAATGGATCCGTCCGTCGGCGGCGATCACCTTCGTCAGGCCGTCGCAGTAGGTCGATTTCAGCTTGGAAAGCGTGCGGTATTCCAGAATCGCCGCCACGGCGGGATGCTCATCGCGAAGGTTTTCCAGAATTTCGGCGCTGGTGGAATAGCCGGTTTTTGTTTTTTTCCCGCAGGGCAGGGCAAGCTTTTCAAACAGCGCTTCGCCGAGCTGTTTGGGAGAATTGATATTGAATTCATAGCCGACGCTTTCATAGATCTGTTTCTGCAGAAGGTCGATCTGCAGCGCGAGCACTTCGCCGTACTGCGCAACGCCGTCGCCGTCCACCTCGAACCCGGCAAGCTCCATCTCCGCGAGAACACGCGCCAGAGGAAGCTCGATTTTTTCCAGCAGCTCCTGCTGGTCGTTCTGCGCGATCCCGGACGCCAGTTTTTCGCTCAGCGCAGGCAGCGCGGCGGCCGAACGGTCGGCGGGAGAAGCGTCCTCCGGCAGCGCGGGCAGCAGATTCTCCTGTTCGGCAAGCTTCAGAAGCTCGTATCCGCTGGCCGAAGGATTCAGAAGATACGCCGCCAGCGCGGTGTCGAATACACGGCCGGCGCAGGGCAGCCCGGCCGTTTCCAGCGCGGCGTAAAACGGTTTGATGTCGTGCGTGATCTTTGTCAGGGAACCGTCTGCCGTCCATTCGGCCAGAAAGCCGTCAAAGCCGGCGGAACCGGCAGGAATCTGCCAGACGGTGTTCCCCTGCGCAATCCGGAGCAGGGAGATGCGGCCGCCGGAAAACTCCGCCAGAAAGCAGATCTTTTGTTCGCTGCGCAGCGCTTTGAGCAGCGCCGGCAGATCCTTGCAGATTTCGGTTTTCCAATGTGCAGCCGGAGCTTCCGCAGCGGGAGCCTCCGCAGCTGCAGCGCCGTGCAGGCCGAGCCGGTCGATCAGCGAAAAGCATTCCAGCTTTGCAAGCAGCCGCGCGGCTTCGCCGGAATGCGCCGGTGCAACGGCGTAATGTGTAATTTCGGTATCGATGGGGGCTTCGGTGCAGATGGTTCCGAGCATGCGGCTCAGGTAAGCGCTTTCCCTGCCCTCGGTCAGTTTTTTGCGCATACTGTCGCGCAGGTCGGGCGAATCGAGGTGTGCATAAATTTCGTCCAGCGAACCGAACTGCTGCACCAGAGCGAGCGCGCCCTTCTGGCCGATGCCGGGAACGCCGGGAATATTGTCGCTGGAATCCCCCTGCAGCGCCTTGACGTCGATCAGCTGCTTCGGTTCCAGACCGTATGTCTCGCGGATGGCGTCGCCGTCGTAGAGCGTGACCTCCGGCCTGCCCATTTTGGTGGCGGCAATGCGGACGGTCACGCCGGGAGCGACCAGCTGCAGACTGTCGCGGTCTCCGGTCGCGATCACGCATTCGCAGCCCTGCTCCCGGCAGGCGCGCGCCAGAGTTCCCAGAATATCGTCTGCCTCATAGCCTTCGCATTCCACAATGCGGTAGCCGAGCAGCTGCAGAAGCTCCTTGACGACCGGCAGCTGCTGGGCAAGCTCGGGCGGCATCCCCTTCCGCTGCGCCTTGTAGCCCGCATACGCCTTGTGACGGAAGGTGGGAGCCTTCAGGTCGAAGGCGGCGGCAACGTGGTCGGGCTTCGTTTCGTCCAGAAGCCTCTGCAGCATGGTGAAAAAGCCGTATACGGCATTGGTGAATTGTCCGTCGCGTGTGGTCAGCAGCTTGATGCCGTAAAAGGCGCGGTTCAGAATGCTGTTGCCGTCCAGAATCAAAAGCTTCATGGTTGTCGTCAGATCCTTTCGGAGATCAGATGGTTCGTGATCTGTATTTTGGGGCGGGCGCCGTGTCCGGAATGAAACGCTGCAGACGCCCCGCTTCATGGCGTTCTTTTTCTATTATTATACAGGAAAATTGCCGGAATAACAATCGCATTCGCGCAAAACCCGCCGCTGTCCGCCGAAAAACTCCGAACGGTCGGGGCAGCGCCGATTTCGGGCCGACTGTTGCCAATTTGCCGCATTTGGCGTATAATAAAAAAGTATTTCCTTTCGGAGCGGACGAAAACAGAAGGCAGTGCCGGATCAGAAGACGAAAACGGGCGGCTGAAAGCGTTCCCGGCCAAAAGAAAAATGAAGCTTTACGCGCTGTGTTACCTTGCCGGCAAATTTGAACCGGGAAAGATCTACACGGAGAAGGAAGTCAATGAATTGCTCGGATGCTGGCACACCTTCGGCGATCCGGCAACGCTCCGCAGAGAACTGTATCAATGCCGGTTCATCGACCGGGAAAAAAGCGGCGCATCTTATTGGCTGGAAAAGATACAGCCGGATCCCGAAGCACTGGAGAAGCAATACGGCTGAGGGAAAGTGCGCAGCACCGCCCTGAGCGGCGGTTGATTTCAATGGTATTTGGGGGAAGATCGTATGCGGGAGGCATATCTGGATAACAGCGCGACGACCAGAGTGTGCGCGCAGGCAGCGCAGAAGGTGCTGCAGGTGATGACAGAGAACTACGGCAATCCGTCTTCGCTGCATACAAAGGGGCAGGAGGCGCAGCGAGAGATCATGCTGGCCCGCGGCGAGCTTGCCGGGCTTCTGCATTGCCGGGCGGACGAACTGACATTTACCTCCGGCGGAACGGAAGCCAATAATCTTGCCGTGCTGGGCGCAGCTGCCGCCCGGCGCAGACTGGGAAGGCGCGTGGTGATTTCTGCGGTGGAGCATTCTTCCGTGATGGAAAGCGCGGCGCAGCTGGAAAAACAGGGCTTTGAGGTCGTGCGTCTGCAGCCGGACCGGTTTGGCCGGATCCCCGAGGAACGGGTGTTTCAGGCGGTGAATGCGGAAACCGTTCTGGTTTCGATGCAGATGGTCAACAACGAGGTCGGCGCGATCGAACCGGCAGAGGTGTTGGCGCGCGCCGTGCAGCGGGCAAAGGCGCCGGCGCTGGTTCATATCGATGCGGTTCAGGCGTTCGGCAAGATGAACGTTTTCCCGCAGAAGCTCGGCGCCAATCTGCTGACGGTCAGCTCCCACAAAATCTGCGGCCCGAAGGGCGTCGGCGCGCTTTACGTTTCCAAAGGGAGCCGCATTCTGCCGCGGCAGTTCGGCGGCGAGCAGGAAAAAAAGCTGCGCCCCGGAACGGAGGCTGTCCCGCTGATTGCCGGTTTCGGCGCTGCGGCGGCCTGCCTGCCGCCGGTGGAGGAAGAAATGACGCGGGTGCGCGCGCTGCGGGATTACTGTGTGCAGCGGCTGCTGCAGCTGCCGGGTATTGTGATGAATTCCGGGGAGAACGCCCTGCCGTATATTCTGAATTTTTCCGCCCTCGGCATTCGTTCGGAAACGATGCTGCATTTTCTTGCGTCGCGCGGCGTTTTTGTTTCCAGCGGCTCGGCCTGCGCAAAGGGCAAAAAAAGCCATGTGCTTTCCGCAATGGGGCTGGAACCCGCCCGCATCGATTCTGCCGTCCGGGTCAGCTTCGGCCACGAAAATACCCGCGAGGACGTCGATCAGCTGCTGGAGGCGCTGCAGGACGGGCTGCAAAGCATCATCCGCAAAGCGTAAAGGCTGCTTATTTTGAATTTCCGGCAAAACTCAGGAAAAACAGAAAGGCTGGTTGAAAACAGAATGAAAGAATTGATTCTCGTCAAGGTCGGCGAGCTGGCTCTGAAGGGGTTGAACAAGCACACGTTTGAAGATATTCTGGTGTGCAATCTGCGCCGGACGCTCAAACCGCTGGGCGAATGCAGGATTCAGACGGCACAGTCCACGATTTATATTTTCCCGCAGGAGGATTCCTTTGATATGGATCTTGCCGCGGAGCGGGTGGGAAAGGTGTTCGGGATCTCCCGGTTTTCGCGCGCCTGTGAAACGGAAAAGGATATGGATGCCGTCTGCCGCGCGGCGGCGGAGTATCTTGCACCGCAGCTGGAATGCTGCCAGAGCTTCAAAGTGGAAGCAAAACGGTCGGATAAAACCTTCCCGCTCAATTCCCCGGCGATCTGCAGCGAACTGGGCGGTTACCTGCTGCAGCAGTTCCCGCACCTGCATGTGGACGTGCATCAGCCGGATCTGACCGTGATCGTAGAGGTGCGCGATTTCGGCGCGTATATTCACGGACAGGCGCTGGCGGGCGCCGGCGGGATCCCGGTCGGAACGGGAGGAAAAGCCGGTCTGCTGATCTCCGGCGGAATCGACAGCCCGGTCGCAGGCTGGATGATCGCCAAACGCGGCGTAGAGCTGTATCCGATCCATTTTGCCAGCCCGCCCTACACCAGCGAGCGCGCCGAGCAGAAGGTGATCGAGCTGCTGAAGAAGGTTTCGCTCTATTCCGGCGGAATGACGCTGCACATCGTTCCGTTTACCGAAATTCAGGAGCAGATCGTGAAAAACTGCCCGGAAGAGCTGTTTACCATTATCATGCGGCGCTATATGATGAAGCTGGCCGAACGGGTCGCGCAGCAGTGCGGCTGCATGGCGCTGGCGACCGGCGAAAGCCTGGGGCAGGTGGCCAGCCAGACGCTGCAGGCGATCGGCTGCACAGACGCGGCGGTGACGTCTATGCCGGTTCTGCGGCCGCTGATCGGGATGGACAAGGAGGAGATCGTCCGCATCGCCCGCAGGATCGATACGTTCGAGACCTCCATCGAGCCGTATGAGGATTGCTGCACGGTGTTTACGCCAAAGCATCCCCGTACCAGGCCTGTTCTGAAGTACGTATTGGAAGCCGAAGAGAAGCTGGACGAAGAAGGACTGACCGAACGCGCTCTGGCGGGGATCCGCTGGGTCAGGATCTGAAACACGGAGCGGGCGGCGGCCTGCGTTGAAAGGTGGTTATGGGAATGGACGGATTTGACAGAAAACCGGTGGGAAAACACAGCGGACAGAACGCGGCAAAGAATGCCGCAGAACCGCAGAAACCGAAAAAGAAGCGTTCTGCGAAACGGATCGTCCTGACGGTCATTTTCTGGCTGGCGCTGGCGGTGATGATTGTTTCCGGCGGCGTGCTGCTCTATGAGCTGGTGATCATCCCGGGGCAAAGCCATAAATCGATCCAGGGATATCAAAGCGTTTACAGCAGACCGAGCGCCGTGTCTTCGGCGGAGCCGGACAAAACGGAAGAGCCGGGCGATCCTTCGGTTCTGCCGGAGTTTTTGCCCCTGCTGGATAAAAACGCCGATACGGCCGGATGGCTGACCATTCCGAACACAACGATCGATTACCCGGTGTTCTGGACGCCGGAGGATCAGAATTATTATCTTCGCCGCGATGCCGACGGCAACGACAACAAGCTGGGCAGCCTGTTTCTTTCGGCCGGCAGTACGCTGCAGCCGCAGGCGCAGGTGATGGTGATGTACGGCCATAATATGGAAGATAATGACGAGATGTTCGGCCAGCTTCTCAAATTCAAAAAGCTGGATTTTCTGAAGGCGAATCCGACTTTTACATTCGATACGAAGTACCGGCGCGGGGAATGGAAGATCATTGCCGTGTGCCGGGGCAGCGTTGCGGCAAAGGATGAAGGTTCGTTTGTGTATTACCATACCGAATACAGCGATGAAGAGTCGTTCGATGCATTTATCCGCAATGCGCGCACCCGTTCCCTGTTCCACATTGACGACGATGTGCATTACGGCGATTCGCTTCTTGTGTTTTCCACCTGTGAATACAGCTTTTGGGGCGACCGGCTGGTGGTGATCGCGCGGAAGCTGCGCGGAGGGGAATCCGCCGATGTTTCCACCGGGAACTATGAAACGAACCCGGTGGTTCTGATGCCGGATTCCTATTATGATCTGAGCTATATCAAGGAGACAGCACCTTCACAGGAAGCGATCGACGCAGCCTATGAAAAATTCTACGGCGGCGAAGCTTCTTCGGCAGAATAGTCTAAACACCTCCTGCTCCGCATAACTATGTTCCGGAATGCAAATTCATGGCGCGCGGAAAGGGATGGTCGGAAGATGTTTGTTTTTTCGGTGAAAGCAGACAGGAAAAAGCTTTTGTGGGTCGTATGCGGCGCCGTCATTCTGGCGGTGCTGATCGTCGTGCTGGCTGCGTCGCGCGGACGCGCGGTGCAGACGGCGGCGGGATATCAGCTGCAGGCCCGGGACAACGCGCAGCGCAGGGCGTTTCTGGCGCAGTTCGGGTGGGAAGTATCCGAAGAACCGACCGAGATCTGCGAGGTGATCATTCCCGACACCTTTGATTCGGTGTATCAGCAATACAATGAGCTGCAGCGGTCACAGGAGTTTGATCTGATGCGCTACCAGGGCAGAAGGGTCAAACGCTGGACGTATGAGGTCAAAAACTATCCCGATTATGAGGGCACCGTGGTTGCAAATCTGCTGATCTGCAACGATACGGTCATCGGCGGAGATATTGCGTCCAACGCGCTGAACGGATTCATGCAGGGGTTCCGCCGCAATTCGGAGCCGATCCGGCTGCCCCCGGAAAGCGTGCCCTCTGCGGAGAGCGGTGCCGTTTCCGCAGCAGAAAGCGCCGCCGCGCCGGCTTCGTCTGACGCCGCAGCACTGTCTTCCGGATAAAGCGGCCCGCGATCCGGATGGTCTGCGTCCGGCACTTCGGAACAGGGGCCGCCTTTGCAGAAAGGATTTTTTCATGGCAATGCAGCGAATCGATAAATTGCTGGCCTCTCAGGGGTTCGGCAGCCGCAAAGAGGTTGGTGCGCTGCTGCGCGCCGGAAGAGTAACGGTGGACGGAACGGCGGTGCGCAGCGGAGAGACCAAGGCAGACGCAGAGCGGCAGACCGTCGCGGTAGACGGCAAGGTGATCTGCTATAAAGAATTTATCTATCTGATGATGAACAAGCCGGCCGGGGTGATCTCCGCTTCCAATGACCCGAAGGCAGAGACCGTGGTGGATCTGGTGCCGCCCGCGCTGCGCAGGCGCGGGATTTTTCCGGCCGGACGGCTGGACAAGGACACGACCGGCCTGCTGATCCTGACGGACGACGGCGATTTTGCCCACCGGATGCTTTCGCCGAAAAAAGGCGTGGATAAGCTTTATGAGGCGGTGCTCGACGGGCCTGTGGGTCAGGCGGAGGCCGAGGCGTTCCGGCGGGGCATTGTGTTTGCCGACGGGACCGTCTGCCTGCCTGCCGGGCTTTGCGTGCTGCGCGAAGGAGAAAATCCGCTCGTTCAGGTGCGCATCCGGGAGGGAAAATTTCATCAGGTGAAGAAAATGTTCCGTGCCGTCGGAAGAACGGTTTTGGCGCTGCGGCGTGTTCAGATCGGTGCATTGAAGCTCGACCCGGCCTTGCAGGAGGGGGAATGCCGCGAACTGACGGAGGAAGAGAAAAAATTTGTGTTTGAAGTACAAAAAGCCGATTAAAATTCCGCGAAATCTTGACCAAGCGGTTTTATTTTATAAATATTACCTAAATCATCAATTTTAAGTTTGGGTAAATCAAAGGATTCCATTTTGAAACTTTTTCTGTTATAATGTTCACGTAGTCAATACTTCGGCGTGTATCTGCGCCGGAAAGATCAGGAGGAATTGAAAGATGTCTAGCGTTACCCTGAAGAATATCTACAAGAAATATGCAGGCGGCGTTGTTGCGGTTTCCGACTTCAACCTGGAAATTCAGGATAAGGAATTTATCATTCTGGTTGGCCCTTCCGGCTGCGGTAAATCCACTACCCTGCGTATGATCGCCGGTCTGGAAGAGATCAGCGAAGGCGAACTGTACATTGACGACAAGCTCGTGAACGAAGTTGCCCCGAAAGACCGCGATATCGCCATGGTGTTCCAGAACTACGCTCTGTATCCGCACATGACCGTGTTTGATAACATGGCGTTCGGCCTGAAGCTCCGCAAGACCCCGAAGGCGGAGATCAAGCGCCGCGTTGAAGAAGCTGCCAAGATCCTTGATATCACCCATCTGCTCGACCGTAAGCCGAAGGCTCTGTCCGGCGGTCAGCGTCAGCGTGTTGCTCTCGGCCGTGCTATCGTCCGTGAGCCGAAGGTCTTCCTGCTCGACGAACCGCTTTCCAACCTCGACGCAAAGCTGCGTGCACAGATGCGTACCGAGCTTGCCAAGCTGCACAAGAAACTGGGCACCACCTTCATCTATGTTACGCATGACCAGACCGAAGCTATGACCATGGGCGACCGCATCGTGGTTATGAAGGACGGCTTCATTCAGCAGGTCGATACTCCTCAGAACCTGTACAGCAAGCCGGTCAATATGTTCGTTGCCGGATTCATCGGCTCTCCGCAGATGAACTTCATCAACGCAACGCTTGACAAGGACGGCGACAAGATCGTTGCCAAATTCAACGATTTCGCTATCACGGTTCCGGCTGAAAAGAACGTTGACGGCAAGCTTGACGAGTATGTCGGCAAGGATGTTGTCATCGGTGTTCGTCCGGAAGATATCTACGACGATGAAGAGAGCATGGCGAAATACGCCGATGGCGTTATTTCCGCAAAGGTTGAGGTTACCGAACTGATGGGCGCCGAAATCTTCCTGTATCTCGCCTGCGGCGAAAACCAGATCACCGCCCGCGTTGATCCGACCTCCCAGACTCAGGCCGGCGAAGAGATCAAGATCGCCATCAACACCAAGAACATCCATGTGTTCGACAAGGAAACCGAAAGCTGCCTGACCAACTGAGTTTTCCTGAAAGTATAAGCAAGGACGGTACTGCGTTTGCGGTGCCGTCCTTTTTCAGTGCGGCGATTCTGTACCGATTTCGGGACAGAAGCTGTGGTAGAATGAAAAGACGGAAAAGCCCGTTGACAGGCAAAAGGAGGAAACACCATGCTGCACCTGATTTTTGGCCGCGCAGGCAGCGGAAAAACCGAATACGCGCGCGCGCTGCTGGCGGAAAAAGCACGATCCGGCGAAGGACCGCTTTATTTTCTGGTGCCGGAACAGTATTCATTTGAAAGCGAAAAAGCGCTGCAGCGTGAACTGGGGGCAAAAAGCCTCGGCGTTGAGGTTCTGAGCTTTACGCGGCTGGTCGACCGGGTACAGCGCGAATACGGCGGAATGGCCGGGCGCAGGCTGAATGAAAGCGGCCGCGTGCTGCTGATGAGTCAGGCCCTGGCCCGTGTAGCCGATTCGCTGGAGCTTTACCGGCGGCAGACGGAAAACAGCGAGTTTATCGAATTGATGCTGCACATGGCGCAGGAATGCAAGATGTGCGGCGTAGAACCGGCCCGGCTGCTGACCGCAGCGCAGACGATGGCGGAGGGAACGCTGAAAAGCAAAACGCAGGAGACCGGACTGGTGCTGACGGAGTACGAGGCGCTGGTGAGCAAAAGCTTCCTCGACCCGCTGGACGATCTGACGCGCCTGGCCAATCAGCTGACGGCGCACCCGTTCTTTGCAGGGGCGACCGTGGTGCTGGATTCGTTCAAGGGATTTACCGCGCAGGAATTCGCCGTGCTGGAACAGATCATCGCACAGTCGGCAGATTGTGCAGTCACGCTCTGCACCGATTCGCTCGACGATCCCGAACATGGCACGGGGCTGTTTTCCGG
Source organism: Bacillota bacterium (assembly GCA_029008595.1). Taxonomy (GTDB): domain Bacteria; phylum Bacillota; class Clostridia; order Oscillospirales; family Acutalibacteraceae; genus CAKXIK01. The sequence goes on along the minus strand of JAQXJH010000050.1, from coordinate 17,403 downwards.
CGTAAAGAAAACGGCCCGCAGGCTGATCGAGCTGGCAAGACGGCACAGCGCTGCCGTTGCGCCGCCGGTTACGCTGACCCCGGGCGCGCGGTTCCGCACAGAAAATCTGGCTGCTGCCGAGCGGACGCTGTTCCGCGTCGGAAAAGCGGAAACGCAGCAGCCGGACGGCAGCATCACGCTCGCTTCGGCGCTGAACCCTTATGAGGAATCGCAGTGGATCGCCCGCACCATTCTGCGCATGGTGCAGTCGGGGCAATACCGCTGCCGCGATTTTGCGGTTATTGTGCGGCGGGAGGAGGATTATGCCGGCATTCTGGACGAAATGCTGCACCGGTACGGCATTCCGTACTTTATGGATATGCCGCGCCCGGTGGACGACTCCCCGCTGATGGCGTTTGTGCTTTCGGCGCTGGAATCCGTTTGCGGCGGGCTGGAAAGCGACAGCCTGTTCCGCTGCCTGAAAACAGGGCTTTGGGGCATTTCTGCCGAAGAGATCGCCGCGCTTGAAAATTATGCCTTTGTCTGGGGTGTTGACCGCGCCGGGTGGCTGGAAGAGTGGAAAAACCCGCCGGACGGTTTTTCGGATGCCGTTTCGGAGGAGGATCAATTGCGGCTCGATGTGCTGAACGCGCTGCGGGAAAAGATCTGTGCGCCGCTGCTTGCGCTGCGGGAAAGTCTGCGCGGGGCAAACGGCAGAACCGCAGCAGAGGCGATCTATACCTTTCTGAAGCAGACCGGAGCACAGGAACATCTTGCGGAAGCGGCTTGCCAGCTGCGCGGGGACGGCTGCGGAGAGCTGGCAGATGACCAGCTGCGTGCGTGGGATCTGCTGATGGATCTGCTCGATCAGCTGGCCGCGGTGCTGGCAGAGGATCAACTGGAGCCGACGCGCGTGCTGCGGCTGCTGCAGCTGGCCGTTTCCGCCGCAGAGCTGGGGCATCTGCCGCAGAGTCTGGACGAAGTAACGGTGGGCGGCGCCGAACGGATGCGTCCGGCCGGGCCGCGCGTGGTTTTTGTAGCGGGTGCCAATCAGGGCGTTTTTCCGGCGCCACCCGGCAGCGGCTCCGTTTTCAGTGAAGAAGAGCGAAAACAGCTGGATGCCCTCGGCATCACTTTGGCGCAGGGAGCCGAAGAAGATGCCGTTGACGAGCGTTTTCTGGCGTATACGGCGCTGTGCTGCGCTTCGGAACAGCTGATGGTCAGCTGGGTGCAGGCAACGGTCGGCGGCGAAGCGATGGTGCCCGGCGAGATCGTCATGCAGCTGCGGACGCATTTTCCGCAGCTGACCGTGCAGTCCTGCGCTGCCGATCCGGATTTTCCGGCAACGGCCGGCGAGGCAGCTCAGACGCTTGCGGCCGAATATTTCCGCAATACGCCCCGCCGGTCGGCTCTGCAGCAGGCGCTTGCCGGGGATGACAGAACAAAGCCCCTGCTCAACGCGATGCAGCGCGCCTCCGAAGGCGTTTCGCAGCAGATCACGGATCGGAAAACGGCGCAGGAGCTGTTCGGCAGGCGGATGCGGCTTTCTCCTTCCCGGGTAGAAAAATTTTATCAGTGCCCGTTTCAGTATTTCTGTCAGTATGGCCTCGGCGCCCAGCCGCGGCGTCAGGCAAAGATCGATTCTCTGGAATACGGCACCATGATCCATTATGTGCTGGAGCAGGTACTGCGCAGCCGGGAAGAAGCTCCGGAGCTTTCCGGAAAAGCGCTGAACCGCCGGGTACACGATATTCTGGAGGAATATCTGAATACGCGCCTTGGCGGCAGAGAAGGAAAAAGCGAACGGTTCCTTTGTCTGTACGAGCGGTTCGAGGCCGTTGCGGCGCTGCTGCTGCAGGCAATCCTGGCCGAGCTGGAGCAAAGCGCTTTTGTTCCGACCGATTTTGAGCTGCCGATCGGAGCGGAAAGCGAGGGAATCCCTGCACTGCGGCTTCCCCTGCCGGACGGCGGAAGCGTTGAGGTCTACGGCAAGGTGGATCGCGTGGATGTGATGGAGAGCGGAAACGAAACCTTCGTGCGCGTCATTGATTATAAGACCGGCGCAAAAAAGTTTGCTTTGCGCGACGTTCTTTACGGGATCAACATGCAGATGCTGATCTATTTGCTGACGATCTGGAAAAACGGCGGGGCGCGCTACGGTGCCCGGTCGGGAGGAGTGATTCCCGCCGGTGTGCTGTATATGCCGGCGCGCTCGCCGAGGATCGACGGCGTCCGCGGCGAAAAAGCCGGGGATGCCGCCCGGCGCAGGCTCTCGGCCATGTGCATGAGCGGGATCGTGCTGGACGACTCCCGTGTGCTCAGCGGCATGGAACCGGACGGAAAGGGCATTTTTATTCCTGTCCGCATCAAAACGGACGGTACGCCGGACGCGCGCTCTCAGGTGATCTCCCTGGCGCGGCTGGGCCGGCTTTCGCAAAAAATCGAAAAGCTGCTGCGGCAGATGGGAACGCAGCTGCACAGCGGAAACGTGAAAGCCGATCCGGTGGAAAAAGCGTGCAGCTGGTGCAGCTTTGCAGGCGTCTGCGGCCGGGGAGAGGATGAGCCGCCGCGGGAGCTGCCGCAGCTTTCGAATCAGCAGGTGTTTGAACTGCTGGAGCGCGGAGAAGAAGGATAACACGACCGAAAGGAGAGATCGGAATGGCGACAAATTGGACGCCTGACCAACAGGATGCGATCCATGCACGCGGCGGAACGCTGCTGGTGTCGGCAGCGGCCGGTTCGGGCAAAACGGCGGTGCTGGTGCAGCGCGTGATCGAACGAATCACCGCGCCGGACGGCTGCGACGCAGACCGGCTGCTGGTGGTCACCTTTACAAAAGCGGCGGCAGCGGAGATGAAACAGCGGATCGCCGCGCGGATCTCGGAGCTTCTGTCGGAACGCCCCGACGACCTGCGCCTGCAGCGGCAGAAACTGCTGCTGGAACGGGCGAGGATATCCACGGTGCACAGCTTCTGCGCAGACCTGATCCGCGAAAATTTTTCACAGCTCGGTGTTTCGCCGACCTTTCGGATCGCGACCGAGGACGAAATGGTGCTGCTTTGTGACCGCGCCGCGCAGGAGACGGCGGAGGAAGCTTACGCAACCGCAAGAGAGGACGAGGGCTTCCGGGAACTGGTCGAACTGTTCGCGGGAGACCGCGACGACCGGCGGCTCACGGAAACGGTGATCCGGCTGTACGATTTTGTCCGGTCGCATCCGTTTCCGGAACAATGGCTCGACGAAAAAACGGCACTGTTCGAATCCGGCGCCGCTCCCGGCGAAACGCCGTGGGGGAAGATCCTGTTTGAATATGCCGCAGAGCAGCTGCAGGCCGCGCAGCAGGAGATCCTGCAGACGATTCGCCTTGCGGAACAGGACGATGCGGTGGAAGCGGCTTATCATACGGCACTGGCCGACGATGCGGCGCAATGCCGTATGCTGGAGGACTGCGCAGCCCGGCAGGATTGGGATGCGCTGGCGCGGGCGCTCGGTGCGCTCAGCTTTGCGCGGCTCGGTGCGGTAAAGCGCGGCGCGGGCAGCGAATCGGTCAAGGAACGGGTGCAGGCCGCCCGCAAGCGGTACAAAGAACAGTTCACAAAGCTGGGAGAATACTTTGACCGGCCGGAGGCGGAGGTTCGTCGGGAGCTTTCGGCGCAGCTGCCGGTCGTCCGATCCCTGACGGCGCTCTGCAAACAATACGGGAGCAGACTGGACGCGCTGAAAAAGGAACGGAATCTGCTGGATTTCGGCGATCTGGAGCATTTTGCGATCGAACTGCTGGTCCGGCCGACGGATACCGGCTTTGAACGCACGGCGGCCGCCAGAGAGCTGAGCGCACGGTTCGAGGAAGTGATGGTGGACGAATATCAGGACACCAACGGCGCGCAGGATCTGATTTTTTCGGCCGTTTCACGCGGAGAAGAAAATCTTTTTCTTGTCGGAGACGTCAAGCAGAGTATTTACCGTTTCCGGCAGGCCAGCCCCGAGCTTTTCCTGCAGCGCCGTGTGCGCTATCCGCGCTACAGCCGCGAAAAGGACGAATATCCCGCCACCGTGATTCTGGGACAGAATTTCCGCAGCCGTCCGGGCGTAACGGGCGCATGCAACTTTCTGTTCCGTTTGCTGATGAGCCGTTCGGTGGGTGATCTGGATTATACGGAGGAAGAAGAGCTTGTACCGGCTGCGCAGTATCCGGCGGAAGAAGAGCCTGCCGCAGAGCTGCGGCTGTTCGATACGTCGCAGTATGACGGCGAAAGCGAAGAGGCCGAAGCGGAATGGATCGCGCAGAAGATCCGCGCCATGGTGGATTCCGGCGCGCCTGTCAGCAAAAACGGGGAGCAGCGCCCAGCGGAATACCGCGATTTCTGCATCCTGCTGCGCAGCGCGGCGAAGCATACAGCGCCGTATGCAAAGGCGCTTGCGGCAAGGAGGATTCCGGTCTGGACCAGCGCGCAGGGAGGTTTTTTTGCCGCGCGGGAGATCTCGGTCACGCTTTCGCTGCTGCGGGTGATCGACAATCCGCTGCAGGATGTTCCGCTGCTGGCGGTGCTGCTTTCTCCGGTCTGCGGTTTTTCGGCCGACGATCTGGCAAAGCTTCGTCTCCGTCTGCCGAAGGGACAGTTGTATCAGGCGCTGCAGCTTGCTGCGGAGGAAGACACGCGCTGCGCCGGATTCCTGAACATGACGGCGCGTTTCCGCAGGCTGGCGGCCACGATGCCGAGCGACCGGCTGCTGCGGTGCATCTTTGAAGAACTGCACATGGAAGAAATGGTGCTTGCCATGCGGGACGGCGGCGCTCAGCTGGCGAATCTGCGCCTGCTGCTGGAATATGCCCGGACGTATGAGCGGGCGGGCTACCGCGGACTTTCCGGTTTTATCCGGTATATCGACCGGCTGCAGGAGCAGCGTTCCGATCTTGCCCCGGCGGCGGTTCTTTCCGAATCGGCCAATGTGGTGCGGATCATGAGCATCCACCATTCCAAGGGGCTGGAATTTCCGTTTGTTTTTCTGGCGGATACCGCCCGCAGATTCAATACAAGCTCCCAGACCGGCGACCTGCTGATCCACCCGGAGCTGGGCGTCGGGCTGAAACAGCGCGATCCGGTCAGCGGGGCGCGTTTTTCGACGGCCGCATATGACGCTGTCCGGCTGGAAACGGCGCGGGATGAGCTTTCGGAACAGCTGCGCGTGCTGTATGTCGCCGTAACGCGCGCGCGCGAAAAGCTGTTTTTGCTGGCGAGCTTTCCGGCTCCCGAAAAGCGGCTGTCGGCGTTGGCGGCCCAGCAGACGGAAAACGGCAGGCTTCTGCCGTTTGATGTCCGCAGCGCAGGCAGCTTTGCGGATTGGATTCTTTCGGCTCTGCTCCGGCACAGGGACGGCGGCGCGCTGAGAAAGCTGGCCGGCGCGGAAGAGCAGGCCGTCCTGCCGGGAAGCGCGTGGAAGATCGAATGCTCGATCCCGCACCGCGAGGATTTTGCCCCTGCCGCGGAAACGCAGCCCTGTGCGCCGGACGAAGCGCTGCTCCGGCGAATGCAGGAGGTCTTTGCCGCAAAGCCGGCGGCAACGGCGCTTTCCGCCGTCCCGGTAAAGGCGGCGATCTCGCAGCTGGCAGAGGAGCGGGAGCAGCAGAAGCATCTTGGGGAACGCAGACCGAGGTTTTTGACCGCGGGCGGATTGACGCCGGCAGAGCGCGGCACGGCAATGCATCATTTCCTGCAGTTTGCGGATTATTCGGCGGCAAGGGACGATTCTGCAGCCGAGCTTGCCCGGCTGACCGACGCCGGTTTCCTGACTGCGGAGGAAAGCGCTTCGATCGATCTGAGACGCGTTGACGCATTGTTTTGCGGCGCACTCGGCAAACGGATCTTTACCGCCGGAAAAGTCCACCGCGAGGTTCGGTTCTTTGAGGAAATCCCTGCTTCCCGGATTGCTCCCGGGCTTTCCGGAAAAGACGGAGAAGAAACCGTTCTGCTGCAGGGCGTTGCGGATTGCGTGCTGGAGGAAGCGGATCATCTGATCCTGATCGATTACAAAACAGACCGCGTCAAAACCGGCGGCGAGCTGGCCGCGCGTTACGCGGAGCAGCTCGGTTTTTACGCCGAAGCGCTGGAAAAGACCTTCGGCAAACCCGTGCGGGAAAAGCTGCTGTATTCGCTCTGGCTTTCTCAGACGGTGCTGCTGCCGTAACGCGGCCGCTGCGCAAGAACGAAAAATTGCAAAAATACGACAAAAAACCAATAACCTATTTACAAATCCATTTATATATGGTATGATTTAGACACACTAAAAACAGGAGGAGATTCCAATGCAGTAAGATTCAGAAGAAAAACTTAATAATTAAAATTTTAGGGGAGGTTATTTTGTGATGAAAAGGTTGTCAAAGTTATTTGGTTCCATAATTGCGTTAGTTCTGGTACTTTCATTGTTTATGGGTACTACAACGATTGAAAACTCAGTTGTGCAACAGGTCACTCTTGAAGAACAAATTGTGTCGCAGATTATCGAACGTAGCGATATCCCCCAAAATTCCGCAACTCAATCACAGTTAATTGTACTGAACCAAACTGGAGCAATGTGTGAAGAGGAAATGCAGTTAACTAATGCAGGAGAACTTACTGAAAAGGCACTGCAAATTACATCACAGAACGGGAATAATGTTGCTGTGAGCACATATATTCCTTATGCGATAGACTCTGTTACTGGAGAACTCGTGAATAGCTTTGTTTATGCTTCGATGGTCACTGAATCAGGAACAGTATCTCCAAGGAATACGCAGGAAATCTCGTCTCAGTTCGTTGATGTGGTTGTTAAGACCACCGCATATTATGCGAAACTTTCTGATAGTTTGGGTACGATTTATTACTATCGGCATGCAGGCTTGGAGAGCGCGTGGACAGGAAGTTCGGGACCGTTCCAGATGACTCGTCTGTATGCAAGTTATATCACACAAGGAGATTTAAAAGCATATCCTGATTGTGTAAATCAAGTGTCATCTCCGGTGCTTCAGTATGATTACAGTATTGAAAGCTTAATTAACCAGGCAAACCCGACCATGGGTACAGTTTATCTTGATGGAAATCACACAATGCCGTATAATCGTGCGGTGCATATGGCTGATTATTACGAAGATGGTGGGTTTGTATATGTAAAGGTTAACTATTATAATCGATCTACCGGGCAATCTAAATCAGCTGAAAAAACATATAAGATTTACGGCAAATAATTTCTGAACCAGAGGAGAATTATTATGAAAAAATTGGTTTCTGCATTTTTGTTTTTGCTGATAGTTTTGTCAAGTGGTTGCACTGGAACTGCCGTAAAACAGGAAAAAAGCCCTCTTTTTCAGGAAGTCGTGACCGGAACGGAGAACGGCTATACCTTTGCCGGAACGGACTGGACGATGACCAAGGAAGAAGTTATGAAAAAGCTGGGCGTTGACGCCGGTTCCGTTGAGGCTGATCTGGAAGACCGCTTTACCGTGAAGGTGCATTCCGACGAGCTGGCGGCTGACGGCTGGGCGACCTATGTTTTTATCGACGGAGAACAGCCGCTTTGTACCGGCCGCTATTACTTCCCTCTTGAGGGCGATGCGTCGGAAATCTGGAACAAGGTAAACAAAATGGCGCTCACCTGTATGCCGGAACCCAAGCAGGAATGGAAGGAAAATACCTCCATGACGTGGGAAGCGGCGGACGGAAGCACCTTTGAGCTTCAATTTAACGAGATCGAAAATCTGCCGTCCGGTCAGGTTTCCGTTGTATTGCAGGTAAAATGCCCGGATTCTCCGGTGAAAGAATTTTCCTGAGAGGAAAACAGGCTGCTCCGGCAGCATCAGCGGTGTACAATAAGTTTTTCTGCAAAAAAATCTTGCGAACTGCGAAAAAATATGCTATGATAAACTTCCCGCCTTTTCTGAAGGGCGGGAAGTTTTCGCCGGCAGGCGGAATTTTTCCGGGTCATTCTGCCCCGGATGGTTTTGCGGAATGAAAATGAAGAACGGCCGGAAAAAACCGCAGAAAACTGCTTGCAATTTGAACTCCGATATGATATAATTCCAATGTTAATGATGCGGTTGCGCCGAAAGAGGTGAAAAGAATGAAGGAAGCAATTCATCCGAAATACGAAGAGACAACCATTACCTGCGCCTGCGGCAATGTGATCCACACGCGTTCCACGAAGAAAGATATCCGCGTGGAAATTTGCTCAAAGTGCCATCCGTTCTTCACCGGAAAGCAGAAGTTGGTAGACACGGGCGGCCGTGTCGATCGCTTTAAGAAGCGTTTTGGAATGCAGGACAAATAATCTGTTGTCATACAAGAGGGGCTGTTGCAAAACGATCCGCCGGGAACGGCAGGTTCTGCAGCAGCCCTCTTGCTTTATTTCTGCGGCGCTGCGGTTCCGGTATTCTCCGGTGTTTTCAGCGGAATCACGATCAGGCAGGATGGGGGAGTCCATTTTGACGGAAGAAAAAAGCTATCGCACCGTCCGGGCGTATGGGGAAGATGAATTTACCGAAAAGCGCTCCCGTTTTATCGGCTATGCAAAGCCGGTGCAGACGGAGGAAGAAGCGCTCGCTTTTCTGGAAGAGATCCGTGCAAAGCGGTGGGACGCGCGCCATAACGTTTATGCCTACCGGCTGCGCAGCGGCGGACTGATGCGGTATTCCGACGCGGGAGAACCGCAGGGAACCGCCGGGCTGCCCACCCTGGAGGCATTGACCAAAGCGGATATTACGGATGTGATCCTCGTGACCACACGGTATTTCGGCGGGATTCTGCTCGGTACCGGGGGGCTTGTGCGGGCGTATGCCAGAGCGGCGCAGCTGGCGCTGCAGGCGGCCGGTGTGGTCACGATGCAGCGGTGCCTGCAGGGCAGGCTGTTGTGTGAATATCACCAGCACGGCGCGGTGGCAAAACTTTTGCCGCAGTGCGGCGCGGTGCTGGACGATACGGTTTTCGGGCAGGATGTTGAGCTTTGTTTTCACCTGCTGCCCGGTGCGCTCCCGCTGCTGCAGCAAAAACTGGCCGATGCAACAAACGGCGCGGTCGAAATCGAACTTTGCGGAGAGGAATATTATCCCCGGGAGGAAAAAGATCCGGAAACGGGACAGAAAAAATAAAGGGAAACCGAAAGTTTTGTCGTATTACTTTTATAGAAGGATCTTTGTGCGCTGCACGGAACGATCCGGCAGTAAAGGAGGGAACCGGCGATGACGATCCGGGAGCGAACCGAAGAACAGGAGCTTCAGTTTCTGGCGGCAGAGGCAGCCAAAGCACGAACCACCCGCGGCCGGCAGCGGCCGGAGCCGGAATGCGATCTGCGGACGGCGTTCCAGCGCGACCGGGACAGGATCCTGCACTGCAAGTCGTTCCGGCGGCTGAAGCACAAAACGCAGGTATTTCTTTCGCCGGAGGGCGACCATTACCGCACGCGGCTGACGCATACGCTGGAGGTGGCGCAGATCGCCCGTACTATTGCGCGCTGTCTGCGGCTCAATGAGGATCTGACGGAAGCGATCTCTCTGGGGCACGACCTGGGCCATACGCCGTTCGGTCATGCCGGGGAACGCGCCCTGAACGCGATCGCGCCGGGCGGGTTCCGCCATTATGAGCAAAGCGTCCGCGTGGTGGAGCGGCTGGAAAACGAAGGGCTTGGGCTGAACCTGACCGCCGAGGTGCGCAACGGGATCCTCTGCCACACCACAGGTACCGAAGCATTTACCGCCGAAGGCCGTATTGTCCGCATCGCAGACCGCATTGCCTATATCAATCACGATATTGACGATGCGCAGCGCGCCGGCGTGCTGGAACCGGAGGAGATCCCGTGGGATATCATTCAGACGCTCGGCGACCGGCGTACAACGCGGATCAATACGCTGGTCAGCTCGCTGGTGGCAAATTCCACGCCGGAGCGGCTCGCAATGGCGCCCGATGTTCAGGAAGCGTTTGACGAACTGCACCGGTTTATGTACCGGAATGTCTACTGCAACCCGGTGGCAAAGGGAGAGGAACAAAAGGTTCCCGGTCTGGTCGAAACGCTGTACCGCTACTGCCTGATGCACGCGGACAAGCTTCCCGATGAAATGCGCATTGTCAGGGAACGCGAAGGAGCGGAGCGCGCCGTCTGCGATTATATCGCCGGGATGAGCGACGGTTTTGCAACGCAGATGTTCGAAACGATCACGGTGCCGAAAGCGTGGTCGAGATATTAAGAAAAGTAATATTATTTGTCGAATATACAAACAGGACTGAAGGAGGGTGAAGCAGATGGCATTGCCGGAGGAATTTCTGCAGCGGCTGAAAAGTGCAAATCCAATCGAGTCCGTCGTATCCGGTTACGTCAAGCTGCGCCGGACCGGGCGGAATCTGGTCGGGCTTTGCCCGTTTCACGGCGAAAAAACACCCTCGTTCGTTCTGTATCCCGAAAACGATTCGTTTTACTGTTTCGGCTGCGGGGCGGGCGGCGATACGATCACCTTTATCCGCAAGATCGAGAATCTGGATTACATAGAAGCCGTCAAGCTGCTTGCGCAGCGGGCGGGGCTTGAGATGCCGGAGGATGTCCGGCGTGACGACGGAACCGCAAAACTGAAGCTGAGAATTTTGGAAGCAAACCGGGAGGCCGCGCGCTTTTTCCATGCGCAGCTCAATGCGCCGTGCGGCGCAAAGGCACTGGAATATTTGCGCGGGCGAAAGCTTTCCAATTCCACGATCAACCATTTCGGCTTGGGCTTTGCGCCGGAAGGATGGTCGGCGCTGTGCGACCATATGAAGCGCGCGGGTTTTTCCCAGCAGGAGCTTGTAATGGCGAACCTTGCCTCGCAGGGAAGGAACAACGGTGTTTATGACCGCTTCCGCAACCGCGTGATCTTCCCGATCATCGATGTTCGCGGCAATGTGATCGCCTTTTCCGGCCGTGTTCTGGAAAAAGCGGAGCCGAAATACCTGAACTCCTCCGAAACGCTGGTGTTTGAAAAAAGCAGCGTGCTGTTCGCGCTGAATTTTGCCAAAAACTCCGGTCAGCCGAATCTGATCCTTGCCGAAGGGCCGATGGATGTGATCTCGCTGCATCAGGCCGGTTTTACAAACGCAGTTGCCACGCAGGGCACCGCGCTGACGCCGAAGCACGCGCTGCTGATTGCCCGCTATGCGCAGGAGGTCATTCTCTGTTATGACGCCGACGCCGCCGGGCAAAAGGCGACGGCCCGCGCCATCCCGATCCTGAAGAATGCAGGACTGCGGGTACGCGTGCTGACGATCCCGGAGGGAAAAGATCCGGACGAGTTTATCAAAACAAAAGGCGCGGAACGCTTTCGCCAGCTGATTGAGGATTCGGGAAATGACGTTGAATACCGAATGCAGAAGATCCGGGAGAAATATAATATGGAGACGGCAGACGGCCGCGTCAATATGCTGCGGGAGGCAGTTGGAATGCTTGCCGGGCTGGACAGCTCCATTGAGCAGGATGTTTACGCCGGCCGGCTGGCTGCAGAGCTGAAGGTGGAAAAAGCTACGCTGCTGCACCAGATCGCGCAGGCGCGCAAGCGGCAGCAGCGGGACGGCCGCCAGAGCGAACAGCGGCAGATCCAGCGGCAATTTTCGGGCACTGCGCGCGACGAGATCAATCCCGATCGCGCCCGCAATATGCGCGCTGCGCTGGCGGAAGAAGCGCTGATCGCCTATCTGATGCGCAATCCGGACCGTGCGGCGGCCGTACGGCAGGCTCTTCCGCCGGAAAAATTCTGCACGGCGTTCAACCGCGGCGTTTATGATAAGCTGACCGGATGGCTGTGCGAAGGCCGTCAGGTATCGCTTTCCGATTTTGCGGAATATTATTCTGTGGAAGAAATGGGCAGAATAGCACAAATGCTGGCCAAAAGCGCGCAAAGCGTCAATCTGCTGCAGGCGGAGCGCGATTATATTTCGGTGATCGCAGAAGAGCACGACAAGCCCACGGTGCAGCAGGCTGTGCAGAGCAGCGACGAAGATCTGCTGAAAATGATGGAACAACTGCGGATGCAGAAACAATAACAAAAGGCGGGCATGGTACGTCCGCCGCGTTTCAGCCTGATTTTATGCGGCTGCGCGCTTACGGAAACGACGTTTTGCACCGACGAAAGGATGAAATATCATGGGAGTACAGGACAAAAAATCTGTGATCAAGGAACTGACCGAGATCGGAAAAGCAAAGGGCCAGCTGAGCACGAAGGAAATTCTGGATGCGATCGGCGATCTGGATTTTGATGCGGAGCAGATCGAAAAATTCTACGATTCGCTCGAAAGCCAGGGCGTTGAGATCGTCGAGGATTTCGGGGACACGCCGAATCTGGATGATCTGGAATTTGCGCTGGATATTACCGGCGACGCGGCTGATGAGGACGATATCGGCGCGACCGAAGCGATCGCCATCGACGATCCGGTCAAGGTGTACCTCAAGGAGATCGGTCGTGTGCCGCTGTTGACGCCGGAGGAGGAGATCGACCTTGCCATCCGCATTTCCGACGGAGACGAGGCCGCCAAAAAGCGCCTTTCGGAGGCGAACCTCCGTCTGGTCGTTTCCATTGCAAAGCGCTACCTCGGCCGCGGCATGCAGTTTCTCGATCTGATTCAGGAGGGAAATCTCGGCCTGATCAAAGCGGTCGAAAAGTTTGATTACACCAAAGGCTTTAAATTTTCGACGTATGCCACCTGGTGGATCCGTCAGGCGATCACCCGGGCCATTGCCGACCAGGCGCGCACCATCCGGATCCCGGTGCACATGGTGGAAACGATCAACAAGGTCAAAAAAGTCAGCTCACAGCTGCTGCATACCACCGGCCACGAGCCGACCGCCGAAGATATTGCCGATGAACTTGATCTGCCGGTGGATAAGGTCCGTGAGATCATGCGTGTGGCGCAGGAGCCGGTTTCGCTGGAAACGCCAATCGGCGAGGAAGAGGACAGCCACCTCGGCGATTTTATCCCGGACGACGATGCGCCCGCGCCGGCCGATGCGGCTTCGCATACGCTGCTGAAGGAGCAGCTGACCGAGGTGCTCAGCACGCTGACCCCGCGGGAGGAAAAGGTGCTCAGCCTGCGCTTTGGGCTGGAGGACGGCCGTTCCCGTACTCTGGAGGAAGTCGGCCGCGAATTCAAGGTCACGCGCGAACGCATCCGCCAGATCGAAGCAAAGGCGCTCCGCAAGCTGCGCCATCCGAGCCGCAGCAAAAAGCTGAAGGACTTTCTGGACTGAGTTCTTTCCGCTGCTCCGGCAGAAAAAGCGTTCCGCAATAAAAGAGGTTGATTTCATGCATATTACACTGGAAGCCGATTACGCAGTGCGCATGGTGGAATTTCTGGCCGCGCTGCAAAGCCGTCAGGATGCAGGCACCATCGCCGAAAACACGAATGTTCCGCAGCGCTTCTGCCTGAAGATCCTGCGCAATCTGGCTGCAGCCGGGATCGTAAAAAGCTATAAGGGTTCCCGGGGCGGTTATGAGCTTGCCGCGCCGCCGGAACAGGTCACGCTGCGTCAGGTGATCGAAGCGGTGGAAGGGCCGTATCAGCTCAGCCGGTGCGTCGGCAGAGAGCACGACTGCGCCGGAAGCTGCTCGCGGGAATTCGCGTGTGACTGCCGGTTTCAGCCGGTCTACCGCGAAATTTCGCAGATGGTGCGCGAAAAGCTGGATTCGGTGACCTTTGCACAGCCTGCCGTACTTAAGCCGGAAAAAAAAGAGCGGGACATTCCGCAGAATAAGATCTGAAGGAAGAATTCTTCTCAAATCAGACCGTTCATTCCTTCTGAAACGGAAAAACGAGAAAAGGGTGGTCGCTATGATGAAGCATTTTCGGGACTGCTACGCAAGCTGGAACGGCGGGGAGCTGGTCATCGGCAACGACGCGCTGGAGCGTTCGTACCGGATGAAGGCGGGAGCGCTGTATCCCGGGAGACTATACGACAAAGCGAGCGGGACAACGGCAGCGGAGGAGCCATGTGCGGCGATACCGCTGCCGTTCGGCGCTTTTGAAAACTGCTCGGTGGAATGCGCGGCGGGGAATGAAGACGGCCTGAGCGAACCGTTTTTTGCAGTTACCGTTCAGATGGAGAATGCCTGTGCCGTACAGAAGCTGCGGTTGGAGTTGTTTCCCGGTCTGCCGTTCTGCTCGTCGCAGTTTCTGATGCGGCCCAAACGGGGAGCGCACGCCGCAGAGCAGGCGCAGGAACGCCATGTGCTGGAGCAGCTGGCGCTGCGCTCTGTCCACTGCCGCGCCGCTGCGGTCGAACTGTTTGACAAAACCGACCGGAACGATACGCTTGTCCGTGTGTCGGAGGATTCTCCTGCTCCGGCAATGAAAAACGGTTACCGTGGAGATATTTTTCTGCTGCTGCAGGAGGAAGGCCCTGCTCTTCTGCTGGCAAAGGATGCGCCGGTCGGAACATCGCATCTGCTGCGCCCGGAGGCGGATCTGGAAATTGAACGGGGGCGGATCTCCGTCCTTGGCGGCGGAATCGATTTTTCGGCTCTGACGGCAGAGGCGGAAACAGAGGCCTATGGGGTCACGGTCGGCGTGGGAAAGGCAGAGGAACTGCCGGCGCAGTACCGGCGTCTGCTTCGCTGCCGGAGAACCGGCGAGGGGCGCCTGTTTACCATGGTGAATACCTGGGGCGACCGGAACTGCGAAAAATCCCTCTGCGAAGTGTTTCTGCAGGACGAACTGCGCGCGGCACAAACGGCCGGTGTTGATGTGCTGCAGATCGACGACGGTTGGGAAACCGGAGCGATCGCCGACCCGGAACGCTACATGGAGCACGTTTGGGAAGGCTACCATCGTGCGGCGGAAAATTATTGGAGCGTGGACGCCAGGCGTTTTCCGCGCGGGCTGGAGCCGGTCGCAGAGGAAGCAAAGCGCCGCGGCGTTGCGTTGGGACTCTGGTTTTCGCCGGACTCGGCCGGTGATTTTGAAAACTGGAGTGCCGACGCCGGGATCCTTGCCGATTTTCACCGCAGGCTGGGCATCCGCTATTTCAAACTAGACGGTGTGAATGTCCGTTCCAAAACCGGCGACCGGAATTTTTCCGCCCTGCTGCAGACGGCGGCTCGCAGCGGGATCTCCCTGCAGCTGGACGTGACAGCCGGTGACCGGTTTGGTTATCATTATAAACCGCAGTACGGAGTGCTGTTTGTCGAAAATCGGTATTCCGATTGGGGAAATTATTTTCCGTATCGAACGCTTCGCAGCCTCTGGATGCTCAGCCGCTGGATCCCGACGCGTATGCTGCAGTTTGAAGTGCTGAATCCGCGCCGCCATCCGGAAAATTATCCGGACGATCCGTTTGCTCCCGGAACCTATGAAATGGATTATCTGTTTGCGTCGGTCATGGCTGCCAATCCGCTGCTGTGGTGTGAGCTGAGCCGTCTGGAACCGCGGGATGCGGCGGCCCTGCGGAAGATCATCGCAGCGTGGCGGCCGCATCGCACCGCATTGTTTCAGGCGGACGTCTGCCCGGTGGGGGAAGAACCGAGCGGCAGAAGCTGTACCGGATTCTGGGCGTCGTGCGGAACGGATCACGGTTATTTTATTTTCCTGCGCGAAAAAAATGACTGCACAGCGGCGGTTTACCGGATCCCTGCGTTGGCAGGCAGAATGCTGCAGGTCAAAACGATTGCGGCAAACGGTGCAGGCGGAGTCGGACCGGAGGTCAATTCCGACGGCACAGTGAACGTACATTTTTCGCGCCCAGACCAGTATCTTTTTGCGGAATACCGGGTACTTTCCTGACCGCATTCCAAAACAGATGTTCGGGCGCGACCGCTGCAGGGCGGCCTGAACCGAAAGGAAGAAGAAAATATGAGAACGGAAGAAATCTTTTTGCACCTGGTCAGCTTCGGAACACAGTCGGACGAAAGCTCCGATGCAGCGCCTTCCACGCCCGGACAGCTCGTTCTGGCGAAGGAGCTGGTGCGTATGATGCAGCAGATCGGGATCAGGGATGCGCGTGTGGATGAATTCGGATACGTTTACGGCAGCATTCCCGCAACAGACGGCGCAGAGGCGCCGGCGATCGGGCTGATCGCGCACATGGATACGGCGACGGAGCTTTCCGGCGAGAATGTCCGGGCGCGTGTCGTCCCCGATTATGACGGCGGCGACGTTGTGCTGAACGAGCCGCTTGGCATTGTGCTGCGCACGGAGCAGTTTCCGCAGATGAAGAATTTTACGGGAAAACGGCTGATCGTCACCGACGGCACAACGCTTTTGGGGGCGGACGACAAAGCCGGCGTGGCAGAGATCCTGGCGGCAGCGGAGGAATTGCTGCAGAGCGGCCGCCCGCACGGCGCGGTGAAAATTGCGTTTACGCCGGACGAAGAGATCGGCCGCGGCGCCGATCATTTTGATGTTGCCGCGTTCGGCGCCGATTTTGCCTATACGGTAGACGGAGGCGCCGTCGGTGAGCTGGAATATGAAAATTTCAATGCCGCTTCGGCCGTTGTTACGGTGAACGGGGAAAATATTCACCCGGGTTCGGCAAAAAATCAGATGAAGAATTCGCTGCATATCGCCATGGAATTTGATTCTCTGCTGCCAAAGCAGGAGGTTCCGGCCGCTACCGAGGGCTACGAGGGCTTTTTCCACCTCGGCGGACTTTCCGGAGAGGTGGAGCAGACGACGATGGACTATCTGCTGCGCGATTTTTCAAAGGACGGAATGGCACGCCGCAAGCGCCTGATGACGGCCGCAGCTGCCTTTCTGAATGAAAAATACGGAGCGGGAACGGTTGAGGTCGGGCTGACCGACAGCTACTTCAATATGAAGGAGCAGCTTCTGCCGCACCCCGAGATCATTGAACTGGCGAAAAACGCGATGCGTGCAGTCGGGGTGGAACCGAAGGTGATCCCGATCCGCGGCGGAACCGACGGCGCAAAGCTTTCGTTTATGGGGCTGCCGTGCCCGAACCTTTGCACCGGAGGCCAGAACGGTCACGGCCGCTTTGAATTCACCGTTACAGAAGAAATGGAAAAGGTGAAGGAGATCCTGCTCAGCATTCTGGAACTGGCGGTCCGGTAACCGGCATAATGTGCGATTGGTTCCCGGATATAAAAAATCAGCTATCCGGCTGAAAACGGAAGAATCCCCATGGAACAGAGTCCGAAACGGCAAACGCTTCGGGACTGCGCCATGGGGATCTTTTTATGGGGTGTCCGGCTGCCATCCGTTCTGTTCCATGAAGCCGATCAGCTGTTCCAGCCGGGCGACCGTCTGTCCGGGCAAAAAGTGCTCCACCTGTTCGGCAAGGTCGAGCGCGTGCTCCTGATCGCCGAGAGCGCCGAAAAATCGCACCAGGATCTGATGCCGGTGCAGAAGCCGTTCTCCGTGCTGCTTTCCCTCATCTGTCAGGCGGATGACGCCGTATTTTTCGAATTCGACCAGTCCGTTTTCCTTCAGA
>JAQXJH010000049.1 GCA_029008595.1 Bacillota bacterium | reverse complement strand
GCATGATCTCTTCGTTTGTCATGTCTGTTCCCCCTCTTGCACATCAAATTTCCGCTCTTGCTTCGCCGCCGGCAGCGGGGTTCCGCAGTAAAATTGCCGTCTTTTCTCTGTCATTTCATTGTCCCTGCTTCCTGATAGCTTCGGCGGCGCAGCCGTTGATTGCATCAGACGTTGAGGGTATGCAGAGAGTGGCAGCTGCAATCCAGCGCATTCCGTGCAGCTTTGACGGTCATCCCCGCATCACTTCCGTTTTTCAGAACAGTGTAATTTGCTCCTGCCTGTTTGATTTTACCTTTTTGTCGGTAATTTTTTCGCCGGCCGCAACGGTTCCGGCCAGCAGTTCACTTTCGCAGCAATCCGGAACGCTGCTGCACCGGGCGACAGAGCGGCTGTCGGTTGCGTAGCAGTAAACGCACCCGTTGCGGCAGGTATTGTATGCGCCGATATCGACGCTTTCTGCACAGCCGCAGCCTTTGCGCTGGTTTTTGTCCGGTCTGAGATCGACGGCACAGCCGCAGATCCGTTCGATCCGTTCCCGGTCAATGCAGCTTGAATGCCCGATCCCGAAGCGGGCCAGATCTCCCGCTTCGCAGCAGGCAGCGGCGCGCAGCCCGTATTCCGCCGTTGTTTTTCCGATGTATCCGGCCAATTCCGCCGTTTCGCCGCCGCTTGCCGGGCGGATGACCGGGCCGCCCCGACCGGCCTGCCGTTTTAATTTTGCATAGACATCCACAAAACTAATGACGACCGTATCGGTAAAACCGGAAAGGCTTCCGCACAAACGCCGGAACTCCGCCCGATGATATTCCGGGGTGAGCCGGTCGTTCAGGATGATCGGATCGTACCGCCAGACCACGCGTTCCCGGCCGATCCGCTTTGACAGCGCCCGGAAGCATTCCTCGATCTCCGCTTTCGGGCGCAGGTTTTGTTCCAGATCGCTGCCGTAGGGCGTCAGCGTAAACTGAAAATAATACCGGTACCCCAGGGCATCCAGCTCATCAAGGTATGGCATCAGGTTCGCCGCGTCCTTTGTCCAGAAAACAATACAGTCCACCACGTCGGGCGTCAGCGGAACGCGGAAGATCTGCGCGCGGTTCATCGGGTTGCGCGTCAGAACATAGCCCGCCCGGATACGGTTCATGAACCACCCGGCGTAGCAGCACGGAAGATCGGTGCGGCGGGAGGCTGAAATGATCATCGTCCGCCCACCTTCTTAAACAGATCCGGCTGAATGTCCGGTCAGGTTTTGCGGCGTGCTGTGTTCGCCGCAGCATTCGATCCTCGTCCGAAAATATCTTTCCTGAAAATGAACGGCTCTGCCGATCTCCTCTTTGCTGCAGCAGAACCCCTCCGGCGCAGCAACCAGCTTGTCTTCCGCATCATCTTCCCGGTGAATTGCCGCGATGACGCGTCCGGTAAACTCCGGAACAGGGTGATCGACGCCGAGGATGTAAACATCCTGCTCTTCGCCGTCTCCGCCCGGAATTCCGGGGAGAAAGCCGTAATTCACCGGATAAATCAACTCCGGGTGCTCAGGATGCGCGCTGCCCGCCGGCCGGTCCACCGTGACCGTTACGATCTTGCCGAGAAGAGAAGCGATACGCGCCTTCCGCAGAATATGACGGATAAAATCGCGCTTTCCGTCCAGATACTGTCCCCTGCCGCCGTCCGCGGGCGCTGCTGCCGCAAGCGCCATTTTCAGCGTCTCATACTCTTTTGCAGCATCCGGATTCTGATTCAGATAATCGCGGAAATTGATGTAATCGTTCCATGCGACGCTCCCTGTTGGTACGACATGGATAAAATGCGTCTGCCGGTCGCCCGTTCCATCGTAATAGCTGCCGCAGGCCCAGAGTTTTTGCCCGGGGATCGCGGCATTCGGGCGGTAATAAAAACCCTGACTTCTCAATTCTGGTTCCAGCGCAAGAATGTCGTCAAAACGATCAACCGCCACGGCAATGTCAATGATCGGCTTCGCCCGGATGGCGGGGATCGCCGTGCTGCCGACATGCTGAATGTCCTTTGCCGCGCCGCCCAATATTTTGCGCAGGCGGCAGATCGTCTTCTGCGCTTCTGTTTCCCACTCTGCTTCATGCATACAAAGCTGTACCGTTCCGCGTTTCAGGCCGGTCATTGCGGCAGCACTCCTTTCCATGTGCCGCTGACGCGGCGGCTTCCGGTTCCTTCGGAAATATTTTCTTCATTCTATCATATCCTCCCGGAGAAAGCAATTTCCCGTTCTTCTCCCGGCAGCGCATTCCATTCCGAAGCGAAGTCCGGTTTGTCCGTTTTCCTCCGGTACCGCACACCGGAAGAAAACAGCAAAAAAATTCCCCCGCACCCGCCGGATAAAGCGCATGCAGGGGACGCCGCTCTTCTCCGCGGCCCGCAGCAGCCGGAATCACCGAAGCTGCGGTTCACCGGAGCATGATCTGCGCATTGTCCAGAAGATTTTCCATCGCCTGGATCGCCCGCTTGCTGTTTTTCTTCAGCTTGCGGCTGGAACCGGAGCTTTTCATCATGGTCGCTCCCACAACGCCCATCGCGATTCCTGCTGCCATCCCCGCGCCGATCCCCTTCATCACATTGGTAATATGACCGTTCATCAGAATTCTCCCTTTCGCATTTTTTGAAAAGCACCGCCTGAAACCGACGATCGGTTCCCGCCGTATTAATTTTCCCGCGGAAGCGCGGAATTAACAATGGAAGTTTTTGCGTGTTTTGTTTGGCGACCGGCTTTCTTCGTGCAGCCGCTTGCTTTTTTGTTCCGTTTGCCGTAAGATTGAAAAAGAAAATATCATTCGGAAAGGGTCTTTTTTCTATGTCTGTTCTGAATATTGTGATGGTCGAGCCGGAGATCCCGCAAAACACCGGCAATGTTGCGCGCACCTGTGCAGCGACCGGCGCCCGGCTGCACCTTGTTGGCCCGATGGGCTTCACCATCGACGACCGGAAGCTCAAGCGCGCCGGGCTGGATTACTGGCACCTGCTCGACATCAGCTACTACGAATCGCTGGAGGAATTCTTTGAGCAGAACGCAGGGCCGTTTTTTTATTTTTCTACCAAGGCGCAAAAAATTCATTCAGACGTTGCATATCCGGACGGCGCTTATCTCGTTTTCGGCAAGGAAACAAAAGGTCTGCCGGAATCGCTTCTGCACGAACACCCCGATTCCTGCGTGCGGATCCCGATGATCTCGGACGCGCGCAGTCTGAATCTTTCCAATTCCGTTGCGATCGGCGTCTACGAGGCGCTGCGCCAATGGGGATATCCCGCACTGAAATGCAAAGGGCAGCTGACGCAGTTCCAATGGGAGAAATGAGCGCGCTCCCGATCGGGCTTTTTTCTGTCGGCGGTTTTCACAGCCGCTGCGTTCCGCCAAAAATCAATATTTCACTGCCATAAATTGCGATTCTCCGGGAAACCGGTTGAAATTTTTATTCCATGCGGTAAAATGAAGAAAACGGGATTCAGTCGGGATTTCAGGATGTTTTTTCTCTGCTGTATTCCAAAATTCAGAAAGGATGATTTTGTCATGTCTCTGCCAATCGGGCTGCAGCTTTATACCGTTCGCGATGCGATGGAACAGGATTTTGAGGGTACGCTGAAAAAGGTAAAGGAATTCGGTTACGACGGCGTGGAGTTTGCCGGTTTGTTTGGCCACAGCGCCGGCGAAGTAAAGGAGCTTTGCGAGAAAATCGGTCTGAACCCGATTTCTGCGCATGTTCCGCTCGATGAAATGCTCGCCGCACCGGAAAAGGTGCTCGGCGAATACAAGACAATCGGCTGCAAATATGTTGCCGTTCCTTATCTGCCCGAGGAAAAGCGGGCCGGGACGCCTGCTTTTGCTCAGACCATGGCCGATATCGAGCTGCTTTGCAAAGCTGCAAAATCGCTTGGACTTGTGATGCTTTATCACAATCACGATTTTGAATTCCAGAAGATCGACGGCAAATATGTGCTCGATTACATGTATGATACGATCCCCGCCTCGCTTCTGCAGACGGAGCTGGATACCTGCTGGGTGAATGTCGGCGGCGAAAATCCGTCGCAGTATCTGCTCAAGTACACCGGTCGCGCTCCCGTTGTGCACCTGAAGGATTTTGTCATGCAGGGACGTGAAAAGCCGCAGCACCTGTATGAGCTGATCGGCATTGAGACCGATGGCCAGACCGCCAGCGACGAGGCGTTCGGCTTCCGCCCGGTCGGCAGCGGCGTTCAGGATTTCCCGTCCATTCTGGCCGCGTCCCAGAAGGCCGGCGCCGAATGGGTCATCGTGGAGCAGGATCGTCCGGCTCCCGGCGCGGAACCGATGGCTTCCGCCAAGCAGAGCATCGATTACCTGAAATCTTTTGCATGGTGATCCGCGAAAAGCCTGTTGTCTGAAAAAATCCCCGGCTCTGCGGAAAACAGAGCCGCCCAAAACGTTCAAAAGGCCGCCGGTGTTTGGAAACACCGACGGCCTTTTCTGTTTTCTTTGCAGCAGAACCCGGAACCGGACCGCGCATCGCGTTATTTTTCGGCGATGACCTCTACCTCAACCAGCACATTCTTGGGCAGCTGTTTTGCGGCAACGCAGCTGCGGGCAGGTTTGCCTGTAAAATATCTGGCGTAAACAGCGTTGAAGGCAGCAAAATCATCCATATTGCTCAGGAAGCAGGTCGTTTTGACCGCCTTTTCCAGCGAGGTACCGGCCGCTTCCAGAACTGCCTGCAGATTTTTGCAGACCTGCTCGCTCTGCTCTTCGATCGTTGCGGCCTCTACTGCGCCTGTCGCCGGATTGATCGGGATCTGGCCGGAGGTGAACACAAAGCTGCCGCAAACGATCGCCTGCGAATAGGGGCCGATGGCCTGAGGGGCTTTTTCGGTATAAACGGTATTCATGAAAATCTTCCTTTCTGATACATGGTTGTAAATGGTTTATTTCAGATGGAATCCGGCCGCGGTGAGCGCGTCGGTGATCTGCTGAATATGGGCGTAATTGCGTGTTTCCAGCACAAGCCGCAGGAAGCAGCCGTTGATGTCACTTTCCTCGCTGGCGCGTTCATGATGGATCGAGATCACGTTGCCGCCGTTTTCGGCAATGATGCGGGAAACGCCCTGTAGCTGGCCGGGCTTATCCATCAGTTCGATGCAGAGCGCGCAGCTGCGGCCGGATTTCAGCAGGCCGCGTTCGATGACGCGCGACAGGATCGTCACATCGATATTACCGCCGGAAACCAGGCAAACCACCCGCTTGCCCTTGACGGGGACCTTGTTGAACATGGCCGCCGCAACGGAAACCGCGCCTGCGCCCTCGGCGATCAGCTTATGCTGTTCGATCAGCGTCAGGATCGCGGTGGAAATTTCA
Source organism: Bacillota bacterium (assembly GCA_029008595.1). Taxonomy (GTDB): domain Bacteria; phylum Bacillota; class Clostridia; order Oscillospirales; family Acutalibacteraceae; genus CAKXIK01. The sequence continues at coordinate 16,285 of JAQXJH010000049.1, read as the reverse complement.
TCCTCGCTGACGGTGACGATCTCATCAACATACTTGCTGCAGTATTCAAAGGTGTGCTCGCCCGGTTCTTTGACTGCGATCCCGTCCGCAATGGTGGAAACGGAAGAGAGGCGCTCGATCTTCTGATGCATCAGCGAATTCACCATGCTGGGCGCACCGGCCGCCTGAACGCCGTAGACCTTGACGTCCGGCTGCAGCGCCTTGACGGCAAACGCAACGCCCGAGATCAGGCCGCCGCCGCCAACCGGAACGATCACGGCGTCCACCTTGGGCAGCTCGTTGAGAATCTCCAGTCCGATGGTTCCCTGACCGGCGATCACATTTTCATTGTCAAACGGATGAACAAAGGTGTAATTCTTTTCGTCGCGCAGCTCCAGCGCGCGTTTATAGGCATCGTCATAAACACCCGGCACCATGCAGACCTCCGCGCCGTAGGACTTGGTTGCTTCCACCTTGGAGATCGGCGCGCCGTCCGGCAGACAGATCAGCGAGCGGATGCCGTATTTGGCCGCGGCCAGCGCAACTCCCTGCGCATGGTTGCCGGCCGAGCAGGCGATAACGCCGTGTGCCTTTTCCTCCGGGCTGAGCTGCGAGATCATGTATCCGGCGCCGCGCACCTTGAACGAACCGGTGATCTGCAGATTCTCCGGCTTGAGGTATACGTCGCACTCCGGGTTGATCTTCGGCGCGTGGATCAGCGCCGTTTCGCGCACCACATCGCGCAGAACGTATGAGGCATGATAGATTTTGTCGAGCGTAAGCATTGATTTGACCTTCCTTTCCGAATTTGCGCTTTACCAGCTGCGCATCCGCCGGAACGACCGGCGTTTTTCTGCGGATCGAGGCGTTTGGGCATAAAAAAGCTCCGCCTCTCTGCTTTCACATAGAGGCGAAGACCTGAAAAAACAATCTCCGTGGTACCACTCTATTTTGCCGCCGAAGCGACCACTCACCGCGCACAACCATGCGCTTCCCTTTTAACGGCGGGAACCCGGGTCTGCCTATCGGAAACCGTTTCAGCAGCCTGCTCGAGGGTGATTGCAACCGGAGGCTCCTGCCTGCTCGCACCGAACGCAGGCTCTCTGAAAAAAGCGGAAGCCGGATGTTTTGTCCCTGTCATTGCATTTCTTTTTCTCAATTATAACGCGTTTTTCTGCAAAGTCAAGCGCCGGGCAGAAATTTTTCCTGCTGCAGGCGAAACCGCTGCACGCAGCTTTTCCGGTACGGCAGCATCATCCCGAACTCCGGACGTCGTTTACCGGTCGCGTTTCCGACAGAAAATAACCATCTTCGTTCTTGAAATATTTGCTAAAATACAGTATGATTAATACAACGGAACTTGAAAAAGCAGCGACAGACCGGCAGAGGGTCTGACCGATGCGCGTTGGGAGGATGATGTTGCATGGCAGCAGACGAATGGATCGCACAGATCGCCGCGGGAGACCGGGAAGCGTTCCGCGCCGCTTATGAAAAGTACGGAAAAACGATTTATCAGCGCGCTCTGGAACAGACCGGAAACCGGGAACAGGCGCAGGCGGTGCTAAAAAACGTGTTCCGCACGCTGTTCCGCCAGCTGCAGGACAGCAGCTGTGATCCGCTACTCTTTCTTCTGGAAGGGCTGACCGATCTGGAAACAGGCGCTCTGAACGTCTCCGCACAGAATTCCGCCGCAGCAAGCGAATCTGCGCCGCCGGCGGAAGATCCGCCCACCACCGCAGAGGAAACGTCGCAGGAGGAACACCAGAGCCAGCCGCAGGCATCTTCCGCCTCCCTGTTTGACCGGGCAGAGGCGGAATTCGGCAGCGAATATGCTCCTTCGGCGCTCAGTTCCGAACATCTGAACGGCTTTGCGGAGCCTTCGGAAACCAATGCGGAAGTGAAAAATGGCGAAGAAGTGATCCCGGCGGAACCGGAACCCGCAGAAAACAAGCCGTCTGGCGCACACCGCGCCGCAACAGTCTTTCTGGTTATCCTTCTGGTTCTTCTGGTGCTGCTGACGCTCTGGTTCGGCGCCGGTGTGCTAATGATGTATTCGATTCTGCCGAAAATTGATCTTGGATACAGCTGGTTCAACGAACATCTGTTCAATCTGTTCCGATTCTGAAACAGAAAATCGAACACCGCCGGTTTCCCGATCGGATCCGGCGGTGTTTTTACGAGGAAAGGAAGCAGGCCACATGGAATTTTCTCAATTACTGCACGAACGCAGAAGCATCCGCCATTTTGACGGCAGGCAGGCCGATCCGGCGCTGATCCGCCGGATGCTGGAAGCCGCGATTCTTGCGCCGTCGTGGAAGAATTCGCAGACTGCGCGCTACACCGTCGTCACCTCGCCGGAATTGCTGCAGCGCATCCGCGAAGAGGCTCTTCCGCCGTTCAACGCCGCAAATTGCGAAGGCGCAAGCGCGCTGATCGTTGCAGGCTTTATCAAAGGCCGTTCCGGATTTGACCGCGACGGAATGCCTGCCAATGAGCTTGGCGATGGCTGGGGTGCCTATGACCTTGGGCTGCAGAATGAAAACCTGATCCTGCAGGCGCGGGAGCTGGGGCTTGATACGCTGATCATGGGGATCCGGAACGCAGAGCGTCTGCGCAGGCTGTTGAAGATCGACCCGGAGGTCGTGATTGTTTCCGTCATTGCGGTCGGGTATCGCACTCAGGACGCCGAAATGCCCGCGCGCAAAAGTGTGGATGAGATCGCCCGTTTTCTGTGACGGCTCTCCCGGGGAACGCTCCGGCGAAAACAGCGCACTTCCGCCGGATATCCGTATTCCTCACACGGAATCATAGGGTCAGCGCGGCCGCTGCCGTTCTCTCTTCGGGCAGCTGTCCGGTGCGCAGCGCGGTTCCGACGGATCGCCGAAGCGCCTGCAGCCGGAACACGGGTCTCTGTACGGTTTTGTCTGGTAAACGGTGCGCATCGCAGAAAACAGCACTGCGCCCAGTACACAAAGGATCAGACCATCGGCCGGAGTCACGGCGGAACACCTCCGTTCTGATAATCGCCGGATGCCGCACATCCGGCATTGCGGATACCGGTAAAGTATATGCGGCCGGCCTCTGCAATATTGCAGCATCCCCGGCGGAATAACATAACAGCACAAGCTGGAAATGCGGCCGCCGGCAATAAGCTTTTGACTTTTCCGCTGTTTTCTGCTAAAATAAAGAAAATCTTTTTATGCGGGGATGGCGGAATTGGCAGACGCGCCGGTCTTAGGAGCCGGTTCCTCGGAGTGTGGGTTCAAGTCCCATTCCCCGCACCAAAGCCCCAAAGGTATATGTCTTTGGGGCTTACTTATTACTTCTTCATTATTCACTCTTCACTCGTCTGCACATTCGGGATTTTGGGGGAAGTAAGAGGTAATCGCGAAAAATGAAAAGTGTTTTGCAAGGTTTCTCCCTGCTTTTTTATATTACCAACATATAAACAGGGATGTTCAGTTGTTTTGCGATTTCTGATTGCGGCATCTCCTTCCAGAAGTAAAGATAAAGGATTTGCTGATCCTTATCGCCGAGCAAATTCAGCGTTTCTCTTACCGTATGAATCACAGAAACACCGTGCCTGCCGTCCGATAATTCCCTTTCCGTCAACTCATCCATCGGAATCTCATACTGCGCTGCTTTCTTTCGGAAATAATCATTGCATTTGTTTCTTGCGATGCTGATGATCCATGCTTTGAATGAGTCCTTATTCTTCAGCTGAGGGAACTTCTGATACGCTGTAAAGAACACCTCCTGCAGCACATCGTCTGCATCCGCTTTGGCGCTCATCCGAAATCTCACAAAGCGTTCTACAGATACTCGTTCTGCTTCCAGCAACTTCTCAAACTCGTCCACATCATCACCTCCTTATGGTTGATCAGTGATTAAAACAGGTTTCACTGATATAGACGGGCATCGGCATCAAAAGGTTCACTTTTAAGAATGCTCTTCCGGATAAAATTCTAAAAACAAGCCTTACCTGTAAGATTATATCATGGTATGCAGCGCCCGGGAAAGGTCGCGATCCTGTTGCGGGACAAATCTTTGCCGCAGGGATGGTGAATGGCGTGGCCGCCTTGTATTTTTGCAGTTGCCTATTGAAAGTTTCAGGATTTTTGATATATTAATCTTGAAGAATCGGAGGGCGAGCCTATGAATAAAAAGCTGACCGTAAGAAACGAATTCGGAGAGATCGTGTCCTGCGTTTTGTCCGATCAGGAATCCTTTGAAAAGCAAATGATGGATGTTTTGTCGCTGCGCGCGGGCTGCGGCTTTTCGGCTGATTTCAGAAAAGATTCGGTCGTTGTTCGGGATACTTATACAAACGAAACGGTCGGAACCTTTGAGATATTATCTTTTGCCGAAACCGATGAGAGTGTTGTGCTGAACTGGCAAAAATAATTTCAGCATAACAGGGAATTCCTCATCCGACAGGGTTTTGCCCGGATCCGAACCCCTTTTTGCCGTGATAGACAAATTCTGATTGACGTGGTATAATCATTTTGGGAACCCCGAATCTGTGGAGATGGATTGCCGTATAAAGATCATTCAGATAAAAGATGATTCTGAAAAAAGAAGACTGCCAGATTGATTCTTGAAGCGCTTCCTGCCTGATTCGGAATTCCGGAAGCGCGGGAAGAAAGGATCGCAGCTCCCGAACCCGATAAAGCCTGCAGTTTCCGGCAAGAATAAATGAAAACACCAAACAGGCGGTACGCCGAAAATACCGCCGAAAAAACGAACGGAGGAACGCGTATGTGCACGGCAGCTACCTATAAAACAAAAGATTTTTATTTTGGAAGAACGCTGGATTATGAGTTTTCCTACGGCGATGAGATCACGATCACCCCCCGCAGCGTTCCCCTTCCCTTTCGTCATATGCCGGCCATGAACCGGCATTATGCCATGATCGGCGTCGCGCATATTGCCGATGATTATCCTCTTTATTATGACGCCGTCAACGAAAAGGGGCTTGGGGTCGCCGGTTTGAACTTTGTCGGAAACGCCGATTACAAGCCTGCCGCGCCGGGGAAGGATAACATCGCACAGTTTGAATTCATTCCGTGGCTGCTCGGCCAATGCTCCAGCGTCAAAGAAGCAAGGGTGCTGATCGAAAAGATCAACCTGACCAATACCCCGTTCAGCCAGAGCCTTCCTCTGGCGCAGCTCCACTGGCTGATCGCCGACCGGGACGAGGCGATCACGGTGGAATCCGTCAAAGAGGGCATCCGGATCTACCAGAACCCCGTCGGCGTTCTGACGAACAATCCTCCGTTCGACCAGCAGATGTTCCAGCTCAACAATTATCTGCATCTCTCTCCGAAATCTCCCGAAAACCATTTTTCCGATCAGCTGCCGCTGCACACCTACAGCCGCGGTATGGGGGCGCTTGGTCTCCCGGGGGATCTTTCCTCCCAGTCCCGCTTTATCCGCGTCGCTTTTACCAAAATGAATTCGGTATCCGGCGATTCCGAGGCGGAAAGCGTCAGCCAGTTTTTCCACATTCTCGGCTCCGTCGACCAGCAGCGGGGATGCTGCGAGGTTGCCGACGGCGCCTATGAGATCACGATCTATACCTCGTGCTGCAACGCGAGCCGGGGAATTTACTATTACACCAGCTACGACAACCATCAGATCTCGGCGGTGGACATGCACCGGGAAGACCTTGACGGAACACAGCTGATCCGCTACCCAATGATCCGCGAGGAACAGATCAACCGGCAGAACTGATCTGTCTGCACCGACTGCCGCCGCAGTTTTGTCCGCAACGCCCCTTCGCAGCCTGATGGCCTGCGGAGGGGCTGCTGTTTTATAACGGATCGGGGCAGGGTCTTCGCGCTCTGCAGGTGATGTTGTACAAAGCATTGGTTAGTCGCTGCTAATCATCGGAATAAAATGCTGAAAATGCTGTAAAGGCAGAAAAAGCCTTGACAGGAGCGGTTAGCGAGTGCTAATATGTTAACGGTTAGCGAAAGCTAATTATCGTTTCGTGTGCCGGCTCTGCAGCAGAACGAACCGCACCGCAGCAAAAGGAAGGATAGATTTATGATGCCGTTAACACTGGCCAACGTGGGCGAAGAAAACATGATCCGTAAGGTCGGCGGAAATCCCGAGATCAAAAAGCACCTTGAAAATCTCGGTTTTGTTGCCGGCGGAAACGTCACGGTCGTTGCTGCCATGGCAGGGAACGTGATCGTCAACGTGAAGGAAGCAAGGGTCGCCATCAGCAAAGAAATGGCGCAGAAAATCATGATCTGACGTTTCAGGCAGAGCATTCTGCCGCCAAGGCGTATCAATTTAATTTTTCAAGGAGGAGTAACGGGCATGAAAACTCTCAGGGAGGCAAAGGTCGGCGATTGCGTAAAGGTGGTAAAGCTGCACGGGGAAGGCGCCGTCAAGCGCCGTATTATGGACATGGGGCTGACCAAGGGCGTTGAGGTCCGCATCCGCAAGGTCGCGCCGCTGGGCGATCCTGTGGAAGTAACCGTACGCGGTTACGAGCTTTCCATCCGCAAAGCCGACGCAGAGATGATCGAGGTGGAATAATCAACCGGGGCGAAAGCCCCATATTTCAGGCGTTCCTGTTAGCATATGCTAATTGCAAAATGCAGGACTGTCCCCGCAGACGCTCTGCACGGCGCAGTTCCGAAGAAAGGTGTGTTTTGAAAAAATGGATCTGAAAATTGCTCTTGCCGGTAACCCGAACTGCGGCAAAACAACGCTGTTCAACGCGCTGACCGGATCAAACCAGTTTGTCGGAAACTGGCCCGGCGTTACCGTTGAAAAAAAAGAGGGCAAATTGAAAAAGCACGATGGCGTAACCATCACCGACCTGCCGGGAATCTATTCGCTTTCCCCGTACACGCTGGAAGAGGTCGTCGCCCGCAATTACCTGATCAACGAGCGCCCGGATGTGATCCTGAATCTGGTGGACGGAACAAACCTGGAGCGGAATCTGTATCTGACCACTCAGCTGACGGAACTCGGGATCCCTGTCGTCATGGCGGTCAACATGATCGACATTGTACAGAAAAACGGCGATACGATCAACACCGCGGAGCTTTCCCGCGAGCTTGGCGTTCAGGTCGTTGAGATCTCGGCGCTGAAAGGCACCGGGATCATGGAAGCGGCCGAAGCAGCGATCCACGCAGCGGAAAACGTAAAAACCGTTCCGCAGCACGCCTTTTCCGGAGCCGTTGAGCATGCCCTTGCTCATATTGAAGAAGCGGCCGTACATCATCTGCCCGAAGAACAGCAGCGCTGGTATGCGATCAAGATCTTTGAGCGCGACGAGAAGGTTCTTGCACAGCTGAATCTGCCCGACGATACGGCGGCGCACATCGAGCAGGATATTCAGGCGGCAGAAAAAGAGCTGGACGACGACGCGGAATCGATCATCACCAACGAACGCTACGTTTATATTTCCTCCATTATCAAAGGCTGCTATAAGAAAAAGGATTCCGGCAAATTCTCGTCCTCCGACAAAATTGACCGGGTGATCACCAACCGCTGGCTCGGTCTTCCGATTTTTGCGGTGATCATGTTCCTCGTTTACTGGATCGCAATGGGGCCGTTCGGTTCCATGCTGACCGACTGGGCAAACGACGGCGTCTTCGGCGACGGCTGGCATCTGTTCGGAATCGGTTCTTCCTCCTACAAGGACGCTGCCGAAGCTTATGGCGACAGCGACCAGATCATCGACGCGTTCCTTGCCGCATACGGCAGCGACGATCTCGCAGACGCGGTCGACATATCTGCCGAAGCGTTTGATCCGGAGGCCGCCAAAGCCGCGCTGGAAGAGCTTGTTCTGCTGACGCCTTCCGACGCAGCGGTCACCTACTCGGTGACGGATGACGAAACGCTTGAGGTGACCGAATACCCCGATACCGGCAAAGCTGCGCTGGAATCGGCCGTTGCCGAATACCTGAACACGGAATACAAGGACGCATACGGCGCACCGGACACCTCGGCCTACGGCGTATGGGTTCCCGGCATCCCGGTGCTCATCGACCGCGGACTGGAGGCCGCCGGCGCTGCGGACTGGCTTTCGGGCCTGCTGCTGGATGGGATCGTTGCCGGTGTCGGCGCAGTGCTCGGCTTTGTACCGCAGATGCTGATTCTGTTCTTCCTGCTCGCATTTCTGGAAGCCTGCGGCTATATGGCCCGGATCGCCTTTGTTCTGGACCGTATCTTCCGCAAATTCGGTCTTTCGGGCAAATCCTTTATTCCGATGCTGATCGGTACAGGCTGCGGTGTTCCCGGCATTATGGCTTCCAGAACCATTGAGAACGAACGCGACCGGCGGATGACGATCATGACCACCACCTTCATTCCCTGCGGAGCGAAGGTACCGTTTATTTCGATGATCGCCGGCGCACTGTTCGGCGGCTCTGCGCTCGTTTCCACCTCGGCTTATTTCATCGGCATGGCGGCAATCATCATCTCCGGCATTATCCTGAAGAAGACGCGGATGTTTTCCGGAGATCCCGCTCCGTTTGTCATGGAGCTTCCTGCATACCATCTGCCGACCCTGATCAACCTGCTTCGTTCCATGTGGGAACGCGGCTGGTCGTTCATCAAAAAAGCCGGAACCATTATTCTTCTTTCTACCATTGTCGTCTGGTTTACGACTTATTTCGGCGTGGTGGACGGCAGCTTCCGTATGCTGACGGAGGATGAATTGTCCTCGTCCATTCTTGCCGTCATCGGCAGCGCCATTGCGTGGATCTTTGCACCGCTCGGATGGGGCACCTGGGAAGCGGCTGTCGCTTCGATCACCGGGCTTCTGGCAAAGGAAAATATCGTCGGCACCATGGGCATTCTTTACGGCGCATCGGGCAACGTTTATGCTTCCCTGGGAGAAGCCTTTACCGGCATCACCGGCTACTCCTTCCTGGTGTTCAATCTTCTGTGCGCTCCCTGCTTTGCCGCGATCGGCGCGATCCGCCGCGAGATGAACAGCGCAAAATGGACCTGGTTCGCCATCGCCTACCAATGCGGTTTTGCCTATGCCATTGCCCTGATGATCAATCAGTTCGGCGGCCTTTTCACCGGAAATCTGAACGTTCCCGGCCTGATCTTTGCGCTGGTTATTCTGGTTCTGATCGTCTTCCTGCTTTTCAGGCCTTACCGGGAATCCGGAAAAGCACTGAAAAAGACGGCAAAATAACAACACCTATCACGTTTACTGACAGGAGGAATCTGTTATGCTCACCTGGCTTTCCGAAAACATCGGCACGATCCTGATCACTCTGGTCCTGATCGCCGTCGTTGTGCTGATCATCGGCATTCTGCGCAGAGATCGAAAAAAGGGGAAATCCTCCTGCGGCGGAAACTGCGGGAATTGCCCGATGGGTGGTTCCTGTCACCACAGGCAATAAAAAAGGAAGGCCGCAGAACTTTTTTCATCCTGCAGCCTTCCTTCTCTTATCGTTACCGGACCTTCAGTTTTCCCGTTCCGTCCGCGGTCACCGTCACGGTTCCGGAATCCGTTGTAAGAACCGGTATCTTCTGCGCGGCAAGCAGCGCGAGCAGCCCGCTGTCCGGCGGATTCTTTCTGGAGCAGCAGATGACTGCCAGCTTCGGCTGCACCGCCGCGATCAGCCCGGCGCTTTTTCCGCAGAGTGCGCCGTGGTGCGGCACCTTGAGCAGATCAAAGCCGCCTGCCGTGATCCGGCTGTCCTGCAGCAGTTCTTCCATGCGTGTTTCCATCGCGTCGCCGGCAAAAAGCATTTTTTGTTTCCCGATCGTCAGCAGGACGACGATTGATCGGTCGTTGTCGCTGCGGTCTCCCGTTCCGGGCGGGAGGAGCATCATCTGCGCCGCTCCGCAGGAGAGGGATGCTTCCTGCGTCAGCACAGAGACCGGCACGGCTGCGCTGCGCAGCGCAGTCTGCAGTGCCTGCATTGCATCGGATCGTTCTTCATAATCGGGGCAAAACACCCGCTCCACCGCGATCCCCGCCAACAGCTCCGCCGCACCGCCGATATGATCCTTATCAAAATGCGTCAGGATCAGCGCCTTTACCCGTCCGATCCCGGCGGCAGAAAGCGCGTTCAGCAGCTTTTCGCCGTCGCCGGTTTCCCCGGTATCGATCACAACCGCTTCGCCGCCGCAGAACAGAAGGATCGCATCCGCTTTGCCGACCTTCAGAAACCGCACCTCCAGCGTTTGTGTTCCATCCGGAACAGAGGAGATGCCGTCCGGAGCCGCCTCCGGCGTACAGCCGATACACATTGCCGCGGCAAGGCAAAGAGCCGCGGAAGAAACGGCAGCTTTTTTATTCTTTTTCACCGCCGCTCTCCTCTTTTCTGTTCAGAAATTTTCCCGGTCAGAATTCACAGTTGCCCGGTGTGCGCGGGAACGGGATCACATCGCGAATATTGTCAACGCCGGTGAGATAAATGATCAGGCGCTCAAAGCCCATACCGAAGCCGGAATGGACACAGCCGCCGAAACGGCGCAGATCGAGATACCAGTCAAACGAATCGGTATTGATCCCGATCTCTTCCATGCGGGAGATCAGCCGGTCAACGCGTTCCTCACGCTGGGAACCGCCCATCAACTCGCCCGCTCCCGGCACCAGCATATCCACCGCCGCGACCGTTTTTCCGTCGTCATTCTGGCGCATATAGAACGCCTTGATATCCTTTGGCCAGTCGTAAACAAAGCAGGGCGAATGGAACAGCACATCGGTCAGGTATTTTTCATGCTCTTTGGCAAGATCTTCGCCGAATTTCGGCTCGTTTTCAAACGGAGCTTTCGCATGCGCCTCGCGCAGGGCGGCGATCGCGTCATGGTGCGAGATCCGCGCCACGCCCGCTTTCACAAAGCCGGAAAGCTTTTCTGTCAGCGGCGTTTTCGTGTACTGCTCCAGAAACGCCAGTTCGTCGGGGGCTTTTTCCATCACGGTCCGCACCACGCTGCGCAGAAAATCCTCTTCTACATCCATCAGCTGGTGCAGGTCACAGAACGCCATCTCCGGTTCGATCATCCAGAATTCTGCCGCATGGGTTTTCGTATTGGAATTTTCCGCACGGAACGTCGGCCCGAACGTATAGACCTTTTTATATGCCATCGCGAAGATCTCCGCTTCCAGCTGGCCCGTTACGGCAAGGCAGGTCTTTTTGCCGAAGAAATCCTGCGCATAATCCACCGGCTGCCTGCAGGTATCCGGATCCACCGTCGTCACCTGAAAGGTCTGTCCGGCTCCCTCGCCGTCATTGGCGGTGATCAGCGGCGTATGGACATAGACAAAGTTGTTGCTCTGGAAATAATCGTGGATCGCCTGCGCGGCAAGGCTGCGAACACGGAACACCGACTGGAACAGCTTGGTGCGCGGACGCAGATGTGCGATCTCCCGCAGATATTCGATCGAGTGGCGCTTCGGCTGCAGCGGATAATCTTCGGTCGATGCGCCCTCCAGCCGGATCTCGGCGGCCTTCATTTCAAACTTCTGATTTTTTCCTGCAGAAGGAACGATGGTTCCGCGCACAAAAACCGCCGAACCGATCGCAAACTTCTGGATCTCTTCAAAATTCGGCAGGTTTTCTTCGTAAACCACCTGCAGTTCCGACAGCACGGTGCCGTCATAAAAATTGATAAACCCGAAGCTCTTTTGCTTGCGGTGATTGCGCACCCAGCCCTGCAGGCAGACCTCCTGCTCCATAAACCGATCCGGCTGCGCAAAAACTTCTTTCAAATCGATAACGCTGCTCAAATCCGAAACTTCCTTTCTTTTGGCGGCACTACGCTGCACCGCACTGTTTTCCGGACACTGAATTAAGTTTAACAAGACGGCGGCGATTCGTCAAGTAAAAGCTTGCCGGATCACCGCCGTGTTATGCGCTTTTCAGTTTTTTCCGAGCTGTGTGCGGTACATCCGGGCGTATGCTCCGTTGAGGCGCATCAATTCTTCATGCGTGCCCTGTTCGGTGATCCTTCCGCCTTCCACCATAATAATACGATCCGAATCCCGAACGGTGGAAAGCCGGTGCGCAATAATGAAGCTGGTGCGGCCTTCCGTAATTTTCAGCATGGCGCGGCGGATCTTCTGTTCGGTGACCGTATCCACCGAGCTGGTGGCTTCGTCCAGGATCAGGATCGGCGCATCCGCCAGCACCGCGCGGGCGATCGTGAGCAGCTGCCGCTCGCCCTGGCTCAGCTCGGCGCCGTCCTGCGTCAGAACCGTATCATAACCCTTCGGCAGCCGGCGGATAAAGGCATCCGCGCCGGCCGTTTTTGCCGCCTGCTCCACCTGCTGCCGGGAAACGCCCTGCTGCCCGCAGCGGATATTTTCCGCCACGCTGACGCCGAACAGCGACGGTTCCTGCAGCACCACGCCAAAGACGCTGCGCAGGTCTGCCAGACGGTATTCCCTCAGGTCATGCCCGTCGAGCAGAATGCTGCCTGCGTTCACATCGTAAAACCGGGTCAGCAGATTGATGACCGTTGTTTTGCCCGCTCCGGTGGGGCCGACGATCGCAGCTCTTGTTCCGGCCGGAACCTTCAGGCTGAAATCCTTCAGGATCGGCTTTTCCGGCGAATAACCGAACGAAACGCTGCGGAATTCCACTTCACCGCGCGGTTTCTTCAGCGGCAGCGCGTCCGGGCGATCCTCCGGTTCGGGCGGCTCGTCAAGAATGGCAAAGATCCGCTCCGCACCGGCTACGGCTGTCTGAAAACTGTTGTAAATATTTGCAATGTCCACAAACGGACGGGCCAGCTGGCGGGAATAGAGCAGAAAGCTCGAGATCATTCCCACCGTGACCATACCGTTCGCCGCCATGACGCCGCTGACCACCGCAACGGCCACATAGCTCAGGTTGTTGATCACATTGGTGATCGGCATCAGATATCCCGACCAGATCAGCGCGCGGGTGGAAACCTCGCAGTAGCGGTCATTGTTTTCCTCAAAACGGCCAATCATCTGTGTTTCCCGCCCGAAGGCCCTGACCAGATTCAGCCCGGAAATGCTTTCCTCCACCTGTCCGTTCAGCTGGCCCAACAGCTCCTGCTGGCGCGCAAACAGCTTTCTGGTGTGCTTTGTGATCACTTTCGTCAGGCAGAAAACCAGCACCACGGAGATCAGCGCCACGCACGTCAGAACGACATTGAGCGAGAGCATGATCGTCAGCACGCCGAGGATGGTAAAGGCATACATCATCAGCTGCGCAAGCGAATCCGAGATCGTCGTGCTGATATTATCCACATCATTGGTCAGCCGGCTCATCAGTTCTCCGCGTTGTCTCCGGTCAAAAAATGAAAGCGGAAGCTTTTCCATGGCGTCAAACAGGGAAACACGGATGTGCAGAATCATCCGCTGTCCGATGGACGCCATAAAGAACTGCTGCAGAAAACGCACCAGCCAGTCGCATCCGTACAGGCTCAGCAGCAGCACGATCAGCCAGAGCGCAGGCGAACCGGCATCGATCGCATTGACCGCGCTGCCGATGACAAACGGCGAAAGGATCGCCGAAGCGGAGGCAAGCGCCGAAAACAGCAGGATCCACCCAAGGCCGCCTCGCTGCCCCTTCGTCAGTTCCCAGAGCCGGCGCAGCGTACCCTTCATATTTTTCGGTTTTTCTGCCGGCGCCCCGGGACGCCATCTTCTGTTTTCCGGCGGCATCGCCTGTTTTCCTTCAGCCATGTTCTCCGCCCCCTTCCGCAGCATCCTCCGGGCCGACCTGTGAAGCATAGATCGCCCGGTACGCCGCGCACTGTTCCATCAGCTCGCGGTGCGTTCCGAATCCGCGCACGGTTCCTTCTTCCAGACAAAGGATGCGGTCGGCACGCATCACCGTCGAGATCCGCTGACTGATGAGCAGCACGGTGATCCGGCCGGTCTGCACGCGGAGATTTGCCAGAACCGCCGCCTCGGTGGAAGCGTCCAGCGCACTGGTACAGTCATCGAGGATCAGAATTTTCGGCTTCCGCAGCAGCGCCCGGGCAATGGAGAGACGCTGCTTTTGTCCGCCGGAAAGATTGACGCCGCCCTGCCCCAGCATGGTGTCGTACTGCTGCGGCAGCGACTGCACAAATTCCTCTGCGCAGGCTGCGCGCGCTGCGGCGGCTATTTCTTCGTCGGAGGCCGCCTCGTCGCCCCAGCGCAGATTCCCCGCAATGGTATCGGAGAAAAGCAGCGCCTTCTGCGGAACGACCGCCACTGCCTGCCGCAGTTGTTCCGGCGAAAGCTTCTGAACGTCGCAGCCGTCGATCAGAACCTGCCCCTCGGTTGCGTCATAGAACCGCGGGACAAGATTCACCAGCGTCGATTTTCCCGAACCGGTAGGCCCGATCACGCCGATCGTTTCGCCGGGGCAGGCCTTGAACGATATTTTGCTCAGCGCATTCCCGGCGGCGCCCGCATACGCAAAGGAAACGCCGCAAAACTCAACGCCGCCGCAGATCTGCGGCGTCAGCGGCTCTTCGGCAAGCTTCTGCGCAGGCTGCTCCGCAAAAATTTCCTGCACGCGCCCGGCCGAAGCCACGGCGCGCACCGTAGTATTCAAAATATTGGAGATCATCCCCAGCGCAAACAACACCTGCGTCATATAATTGACCGAGGCCATCAGCCGCCCGATCTGACCGGAAGGCTGCGCCTGCGAGATCCACAGCAGCAGCACGATGCCGAAATTGACCGTCAGGTTGATCAGCGGCGAAAATACGGCAGGAACGCGGGCCGCTGCAACACCGGCTTTTGAAAAATCCTGCGCTGCGTCCGTAAATTTTTTCTGTTCCTCCGCTTCGGCGCCGAACGCCTTGACCACACGCACCGAAGAAAGGAATTCCCGGCTGACGGCATTGAGCCGGTCCAGCTTTTGCTGCAGCCTTCCGTAACGCGGGTAGCCCAGCTTCATATTCGCCGCGATCAGCACGGCTGAGACCGCCACAATCGCGGCGATCACCGGAAAAAAGCGCGGCGTCTGCATCAGGATCAGCAGAACGGCTCCGACCAGCGTGATCGGCACCTTCATCATGATCCGCATGGAACCGTTGATAAAATTCTGGATCTGTGTCACATCGTTTGTGATCCGCGTAATGATCGCGGCCGGCTGCAGCCTGTCCACGTTTTCAAACGAGAGTGTCTGCACCTTGCGGTACATGTCTGCCCGCAGTTCCTTGCCGATCTGCTGTGACGTGCGGCTGGCAAAAATATTCCGCAGCACCGCGCCCACGGCTCCTGCCGCGGCGATGGCCAGCATGACCGCACCGTACTGCAGGATCGCAGCAGCGTCCTTGCCCTTTACGCCGATATCCACCACCTTGGCCATAAAAGTCGGCTGCAGCAGATCGGCAAAGGTTTCGATGCTCAGAAACAGGAGCGCCGTCAAAAACATTCCGAGATGACGGCGGATATAGGTCAGGATCAGCTTCATTGCTGCGTTTCACCTGCCTCTGCCGCACCGCAGCTTTGATTTTTTCCCTGCTCGGACGTTTTTGTTTTCTGTTCCTGCGCCGGCCTGCTCCAGGCGCGTTCCAACGTTTCCAGCGTTTGAAACAGGTTCTTCTTTTCCTCCCCGCTCAGCATGGAAAACAGCAGCTTTGCCGTCTGTTCGCGTTCCTGCAGCGCTTCCTGTGCAGCTTTTCGCCCGGCCGGGGTCAGGCGGAGATCAACATTCCTCCGGTCCTCGCAATTCTTCCGGCGTGTGATCCAGCCGGCGTGTTCCATCAGCTCCAGTTGTTCGCTCAGTGTCGCCGAACGGCGTTGGGTGATCTCCGCCAGCTCACGCTGCGTCATGGGTCCCTGCTCCGTCAGCAGCGTCAGGATTCTCCCCTGCCCCTGAAACCTGCTGTAACGGTGGTACTGCAGGTGTGCGCACTGACGGAACAACCGCAGCAGCATCAGGTCGGTCACCGGTTCTTCCATACGATCATCTCCTTGCTCCGCAGGGTCAAAATAATCAGGTACCTTGCGGATCCGGTTATTATGATAGCATTTTCCGGCGCGAATTGCAAGGTACCTGTTAATTAAGTTCTCTGTTTTCTTTTCCTCTGGCCGGCGGAACCGCGCCGCGCAAAAACGCGCCAAACACAAAGAAAGCGAGCCGCCCGGAAGCGGCCCGCCTGAAAATGAGGGAAAACAGCAGCAGTTGTAATTCAAAACCACACACCTACATCTGCTGCCTGAAAGACAAGACTCAAAGCTGTGGTAACTTATTTTGCAGAATTTCTGGCATCGTACAGGCTGTTCATTTCTTCGATAACCTGATCGTAGCCCTGAGCAAGCTGCTGCGCCTTGAACTTCTCCCAGTAAGTGGTGAGATCCTCAGTCATGGTGAGGAACTTGTTGATGGTCTCGTTG
>JAQXJH010000048.1 GCA_029008595.1 Bacillota bacterium | reverse complement strand
GAGACCGCAGTTGAGCATATAGTTGGGGCTGGAAAGAAAGCGGCCGAATTCCTTTGCCAGCAGCGCCGCGGCGGTACTTTTCTGTTTCGCGGCGGTTTCCTTGTATTCCTTTCTGGCGGTACGTCCCGAGGATGTCGCTATTTTCAGGAAGCTGCGCGAGATGAGCAGCAGCATCAGCGCAAAAAGGAGCAGAACCGCTGCCGATACCGCCAGCATGGCCAAAGCATCTCCGGCGCCGACCATGCCGAACAGATACAGCGGATAGGCTGCGCCTTTGATCTTCGTGCCGTACTCAGCGGCGTTCGCCAGCAGATCCTGAATCAGCGTCTGAGCTTTGAAATAGAAGAAATAGTATCCGACGATAAACGCCAGAGAGACCACGACCGTGATCAGGCTCTTGTTTTTGAGCTTCAGACTGATTTTTGCCACTACCCAGCCCAGAGCGCAGGAAAGCGTCAGAACAAAAACGGAGATCAGCAGCATCAGCAGCAGACAGCCGATGATCACGCCCGCGGATACGCGTACGGTGATCCAGTAAACGATGACCGCCGGAAGAATAACGACCAGTGAATACATCAGCCCCATCAGATAGACGCTCAGCAGACGGGAAGTGATGATCACGTTGACCGGGATCGGCAGCGACAGCAGAAGATCGTTGTCCTTCGCCAGATACAAGGAGGAATATGTGTTGAACACGCTGCCGAAAACGCCCAGCAGCACAGCCAGCAGCCCCATGAGCGCGAAGTAGAGCCAGTCCATACCGGCAGCGGCCAGCGCCCCGCACATGGACAAAGAGAGAAAGGTAAACATTCCGCCCAGCAGACCGACCATGATCCCCAGAAACAGGACGATGTATGCAGTCGTTGCCGCTTTGGAACGGGCGGTATTCTTCTTAGCGTCGTAAAAATAGCTGCGGAATATTTCTGCCATCTGCTTTTTTAAAAGAACGTTCAGCATGATTCTCCCTCCAGTTCGAGGAACACTTCCTCCAGAGAGTCGTCGCCCTTGACCTCTTCCATCGTGCCGGAGCGGACGAGTTTTCCGCCTTTGATAATTGCCACCTTGTCGCAGAGCTTTTCGGCCACCTCGAGAACATGGGTGGAGAAGAAAATGGCTCCGCCTGCGTCACAGACTTCGCGCATCATGCCCTTGAGCAGATGAGAGGCCTTAGGATCCAGACCCACAAATGGCTCATCCATGATAATGAGCTTCGGCTGGTGCATCCATGCCGCAATGATCGCCAGCTTCTGCTTCATGCCGTGGGAATAGGAGGCGATGGGCTGCGCCAGATCCGCGGTCAGTTCAAAAAGATCGGCGTATTTGCGGATGCGCGCCTGCCGGTCCGCGGCGCTGACCCCGAAAATATCGGCAATGAAATTGAGATATTTGATGCCGGTCATATAGTCGTACAGATCCGGATTGTCCGGGATATAGGCGATGTCCCGCTTGCAGTCGAGCGGAGCATTCCGGATGGATTTTCCGTCGATCAGGATCTCTCCCGCGTCAAACTGCAGAATTCCCACCACAGCCTTCAATGTTGTGGTTTTGCCCGCGCCGTTATGGCCGATGAAGCCGTAAATCTCGCCGGGTTTGATCTGTAAGTTCAGGTCGTCCACGGCCTTCTTTTCGCCGTAGGTTTTTGTCAGATGTTCGATTTTCAGCATGTTGTTTTCCTCCCGGTCAGTTTTGATTTATTTCCACAGCCGGCCGTTTCCGTGCCAGCCCTTCTGTTCCCAATATCCATAGTCCGGCTCCATGGGCGGGAAATGCCTGTGGGCAAAGCGCATCAGATAAAACCACTTTTTTGCCCGGCCGTTGCAGCCGTGCTTTCCTGCGCCTTTTTGGATCCTGCGCGCCAGCCGGTCCGTCTTTTTATGAATGTTCCGGAGGATCCTGCCGGGGATCTCATCGGGTTTCAGCGCCTGCACGCCGAAACCGAGCTTATATACCCTGCGGATGCCCCACATTTCCAGACTGTCGGCCATATCCTGCACGGTGCTTTTCATTCCGCCGCCGGCAGCAGTGGATATGGCGACGGCCTGCTTTTTGGCCATTTCCGGCACAGGCCGGTGAACGACCCACCAGGTTCCGAAGTGATCCAGAAAACTCATCATCGGGCCGGTGGCGTGGTACACATAGACGGGGCTTTCCAGGATCAGCAGATCCGAATCCAGAATCGCTGCGGCGAGCGGTTCCAGCTCTTTGTAATGCGGGCAGTTGGATAAATCTGTTTTGAAACAGGTATAGCAGCCAAGGCAGGGCTTGTCAAAATCCCGCGGCAGGAAAAACTCCCGGATCTCTCCGCCGACCTTGTTGGCAAGCTCCCTTGCCGCCATACAGGTGTTTCCTTCATGGCTCTGTCCGTGAATGATCAGAATTTTCATCATGGTCAACCTCTTTTCGGAGTGGTTCAATCTTTGCGGCAGTTTGCATACTATATTCTACAGGATTCTTCCGGGCGGATATAGGTGTTTTTTCTATCTGTATGTGTCGTTTTTTGAGGTGAGAGGATGACGGAGCAAAGATTCTCTGCTCGATGCCATTTGTTCCTCCCTGATTCTCGGTATTCCGGCAGAAAATTTTCCATTCTGCTTCCGGAAAGCAGCCGTCTGCTCTTTCATTGAAATTTTTCTGCCCGGGCTCCGAAGCCAAACAGCTCTTTTTTATTCATACGATCCCGGAACCTCCGGCCGGTAGACTTTGAAAAACTGCCGGATATGCCTGCTTACCAGTTCCATGATCTCCGGCTCCCGATCCGGTTCCCGGTCGCAGAGATTGATCCATGTGGAAACAGGCAGACAAAACTGGGCTGCCATGATCTCGGGATCATCTTCGGCCAGAATGCCTTGCCGGATCAGCTGATTCACAAGCCCGGTGAAGTAACGCATGACGTCGGTATAATTCTGCTTTGTCTGCAGCTGCGCAAGCTCAGGGTTCTGGAACTGTTCGATCACCAGCATTTTCCGCGCTTTGCTGATCAGCGGATCATGAAGAATATAACGGATCTGCCCCTGGATCATCTGCACTGCCGCGTCGGGCGAAAGCGCCTGCTGTTCCGCTGCGGCGGAAGGAATTTCCGGACCTGCAAAAATTGAATGCGCCCCGTACTGTTCCAGAACATCTTTCACAAGCGCGTCCAGAATTGCCTGCTTGCTCTCAAAATGACTGTAAAGTGACGCTTTCCGGATGCCGACGGCATCGGCGATCTGGGAGACGGAGGTGGCCTCAAACCCCTGAACAGAAAACAGGTCAAGCGCTGCGTCGAGGATCTCCTGCTTTGTATTGCCTTTTTCCATAGAACATACGCTCCCTTACAGACAGAAAGGTGGATAGGTTCATTATACCTACCGAACGGTCGGTTGTCAAGATGTTTCGGCCGCGGCCTTTGTTTTGCGGCAGAAAAATCGCAGGAAAGCAGCCCGGCCGGTTCCGGCAAACACTTCTGCAGCAGAAATAAATAAGCCCCGAAGACTTACGCCTTCGGGGCTTTGGCTGGGATGGCTGGATTCGAACCAGCGAATAACGGAGTCAAAGTCCGTTGCCTTGCCGCTTGGCGACACCCCAATATGATATCGGTTCAGAAGAGCAAACCGTCGTTATAAAGAACAAGTGAATAACGAATCGTGAATCGTACCCAGAAGCACGCGGCTTCTTACTATTCATGTTTCGCTATTCACTCTTCATGGCTGCAGAACGCAGCGCTTTTTTGGGGTGGGTAGACGGATTCGAACCGTCGGTCTCCAGAGCCACAATCTGGCGCTTTAACCAGCTAAGCTATATCCACCATATTACATATTAAATTGGCGCGCCAGAAGGGACTCGAACCCCTGGCCTACTGCTTAGAAGGCAGTTGCTCTATCCAGCTGAGCTACTGGCGCACAAACGACGGAAACAAATGGAGCGGGTGATGGGAATCGAACCCACGCGACCAGCTTGGAAGGCTGGAGTTCTACCATTGAACTACACCCGCAACTTTAGCGGCGTTTCATATTCTATCATATGGGCTTTCCAAAGTCAATACTTTTATACAAAGTTTTGCGGATGCGCCGGCAGACAAAAACCGCTGCGCGGTGCCGGTATCCGCGCAGCGATTTGCCCGGTCTTACCCGAACGTGAGCCGGATCGTCTGACCGGGCTGCAGAAAGACCGACCGGAATCCGCAGAGGCTCTTGTGAGGGATCCATTCATATTTCAGGACCGTATACCGTGAAGCGATCGTACCGGTATTGGTCAGCTCGACCGTATTGGCGTCCAGCCAGTCTTCCGTAATATCGGCGTAGGAAAGCCCGTGGCCGAACGGATAAACCGGAGTACCGCGGAAAAATTTGTACGTCCGGTTTTCCATGCTGTAATCTTCGAACGGAGGCAGATCTTCGGCGGAAGCATAGAACGTCACCGGCAGGCGGCCGCTGGGGCTGACCTTGCCGAAGAGGATATCCGCCAGCGCGTGCCCTCCCTCGGCACCGGGGTAAAAGCACTGCAGAACGGCATCGCACTGTTCTGCCTGATCCTTCAGGCCGACACATCCGCCCGATACATTGACGAATACGACCGGCTTGCCCAGCCGCATGATCCCGGCATAAAGCTTCTGCTGGGAGCGGGGCAGGCAGAGATCCAGCCGGTCTCCGTTGGCGGCGCCGTTGTAAGCATCGCCCTCTTCGCCTTCCATGCTGGGGTTCAGCCCCATGCAGAGGATCACAACGTCGGATCTTTTAGCGGCGATCAGGGCTTCGCGCAGCGGCTGTTCGGCCCAGTCGTGTATGGTGTCGTCAAAAATGTGGCAGCCGCGCGCATAGGTCACTTTGCCGGTGCTTGCCTCCTGAATGCCGTTCAGCAGCGTTGTGCAGCGGGAGGGGGTTCCGTTGTAGTTGCCGAGCAGCACGGATCTGTCGTCGGCGTTCGGGCCGATCACCGCGACGGAACAGCCGTTTTTCAGCGGAAGAATGCCGTTGTTTTTCAGCAGCACAATGCTTTCCTGCGCCATTTTCCGGTTCAGTGCCGTATGTTCGGCGCATTCCACCACATCGTACGGGATTTTGTCGTATTCGCAGTCATCCGCAAACATTCCCAGACGGAACCGCGCCGTAAACAGCCGTTCCACTGCCCTGGTGATGGTTTCCTCGCTGATCATTCCGCAGGCGACGGCAGTTTTCAGCCATTTGTATGCGCTGCCGCAATTCAGCTGGCAGCCGTTGTTGACCGCAAGAGCTGCGCTTTCCGCCTCGTTGGCGGTTACATGGTGGTGGTTGTTGATGTCGCAGATCGCGCCGCAGTCCGACACGACGTACCCCTGAAACCCGAATTCGCCGTACAGGATCTCCCCGAGCAGCGTCGGGCTTGCGCAGCATGGCTCTCCGTTGACCCGGTTGTATGCGCCCATCACGGCGCTGGGGTCGGCGTGCTCAATGCAGTAACGGAATGCCCGGAGATAGGTTTCGTACAGGTCTTTTCGGGAAACCACTGCATTGAAGCCGTGCCGCTTGCTTTCCGGCCCGCTGTGCACCGCAAAATGCTTGATCGTTGCATCGACCTTGCGGTACTTTCCGTTCCCCTGCAGTCCGTTGATAAATGCGGCGCCCATCCTGCCCGTCAGATATGGGTCTTCTCCGTAGGTCTCATGGCCGCGTCCCCAGCGCGGATCGCGGAAAATGTTGATGTTCGGCGACCAGAAGGTCAGCCCCTGGTAAATCTGTGTATCTCCGAATTTTTTGTATTCATTGTACTTGGCGCGCGCTTCGTCCGAAATGGCAGAGGCCACCCGTTCGGTCAGCTCCGTATCAAAGCTTGCCGCCATCCCGATCGCCTGCGGAAAAACGGTCGCCGCGCCTGCTCTTGCAACGCCGTGAAGGCATTCGTTCCACCAATTGTAGGCAGGCACACCCAGCCGCTCGATCGCCGGTGCATCATATTTCATCTGTGCCATTTTTTCGGCAAGCGTCATTTTGCCGACCAATTCTCTTGCCTGTTCCTGAAATGTCATACTGCATCGTCAGGCACTGCGCCTGACCCTCCTCTCTGTCTTCCGCCTGCTGAGGATATTATAACCGTAAACTTGCTGCATTGCTACCGCTTTGCGCATGTTTTTTTGCGAAAACGGGGGTTTCGCCCGCCCGGATTTGACAACTTTGTTTCCGGAACTTATAATAGAACCAATCCTGCTGCGGAAAGCGGCAAAATACAAAGAGAACCGGCAGCCGGCCGGGTGCTGCTGTGTTTCGGGAAAAACCGGACAATTGTTCTGCATCGGAACAGAAAGAAGGATGGAATGTATGACAGAGGAAGAGAAAATATTTGCCGGACAGCTGTTTTGTCCGGGCGATGACGGCCTGCGCGCCAAAAAGCTGCGTTCGCACAACCTTTGCGCCGATTATAACCGGACGTATGAGGACGAAACGGAAAAAAGACAGGAGCTGCTGAAGCAGATCGTCGGCGAACTGGGCGAGGGGAGCTTTCTGCAGGGGCCGATCTTTTTCCACTACGGCAGCCATACGCGGATCGGCAAGCGCTTTTTCGGTAATTATAACCTGACCATACAGGACGATGCGATGGTGACGATCGGTGACGACTGCAATTTCGGCCCGAATGTCACGATCGTGACGCCGGTTCATCCGATGCTGCCGGATGAGCGGTTCCGTATGCTGGACGAAAACGGGGATGAAAAACGTTTCTGCTATGCAAAACCGGTGAAGATCGGAAACAATTGCTGGTTCGGCGCCAATGTGGTCGTTTGTTCCGGCGTTACGATCGGCGACGACTGCGTGATCGGCGCTGGCAGCGTGGTGGTAAAGGATATCCCTGCGCACACCTTTGCCGGCGGTAATCCGTGCCGTGTGATCCGGGAGCTGACGGAAAAGGACAGCATGAAATATAAACCGGAAATTCTGGCGGGGAACCGCGTGATCGAGCGGTAAGCCGGCGGAATCTGATCGGGAAAACTGACCGGCCGGACTTTCGGCGGACGGGGGAGCGTGTATTATGCATTTGCAGGAATCCGGAGAAATGTATTTGGAGACCATTTTGATTTTATCGAAGAAAAGCAGAACGGTTCGCTCTTTGGACGTCGCCGAATATATGGGCTATTCCAAGCCGAGCGTCAGCCGGGCCATCGGTCTGCTGAAAAAGGGCGGGTATGTCGTCATGGACGGCAGCGGGTATCTTTTTCTGACCGAAGACGGAGAAAAGACCGCCGCGAAGATTTATGAGCGCCATACCATGCTGACACAGTTTCTGGTTCATCTGGGCGTGGATGAAAAAACCGCTGCAGAAGACGCGTGCAAAATCGAGCACGATATCAGCGACCAGTCCTTTGAGGCGATCAAACGCCATGCAGGGCAGGCAGAATCCTGACCAACGGCGGAAATCAGAACAGAACAGAACAGGCCTTCCCGGCCGGGATCCAACTCCCCGCCGGGAAGGCTGTTTTTTATTTTCGGAAGATTTTACAGAAAAAACGGAACAGATCGTACAAATCAGGTACCGGATGCTTGTATTTTCCGTACCTGTATGTTAAAATAATGGTAAATCAGGCAACCTGATGCCGTTGCGCTTTGCGCAGAAAGACGGGGGACAGGGAATGACCGTTCCCGTACCATGATTCTCAGCAAACAGAAAGGAGACGATGTTCATGAAGCAAAAATTGACCTGTTGCGTTCTGACCGTCCTTTTTCTGCTGAGCATTTTTCTGACAGGATGCTCAGCCGCCAAACCGACGCCGGAAGAGGCTGCAGAGATCAAAAAAGAATATCCCTGCGCAAAGATGAATCCGTCCATTGATTATGCTGCTCTGCCGATGGATATGTTTGCGCGGCCGGATTATTTTCAGCATATCCAGGCTGCCTGCGTGGAGATCACGGTGACAGGACAATGGAAGAGCAGGTTTTCTGACCGTGTGCTGACGACCGAAAAACTGGAGGAGCTTTCCTGCGACCAGC
>JAQXJH010000047.1 GCA_029008595.1 Bacillota bacterium | reverse complement strand
AACCGAAGATCCTCTGCACCGGCCAGCGGCGAACAGGCCATCAGATTGATCTGGTCGGTGATCATCATGAAATCACCGACGGAAAAGGCATGGTTGACGCCTCCGGCTGCGTTGGTCAGGATCAGATTTCTGACCCCCAGCAGATGCAGCACGCGCACCGGGAAAACGACCTGCGAAAAAGCAAAGCCTTCGTAATGATGGAAGCGCCCGCTGAGCAGCAGCACCGGCTGCCCTGCCAGACTGCCGCACACCATTTCACCCTTGTGCGAAGCGACCGTCGGGCGCGGAAAATTCGGGATCTCATCATAGGGGATCCGAACCGGAGCTTCCGCCTGTTCTGTCAGCAGGCCCAGCCCGGAACCAAGCACAACGGCGGTTCGCGGAATTCTGCCCGCCAGCCGCCGCGTAATTTCCTGTGCCGCGGTGCGGCAATCCTCATAGGAGTCTGACATATTTCCAATGCACTTCCCTTCAAACGGCCGCAGAGTTTCTGCCGGACCGTCAGAATATTTCCTTTGACAAAGACAAAGGGGTTCCCCGGCTGCGCATACAGTCGGACAACCCCCGGTTGATCAGATTCAATTACAGCTTTGCGCCGCACTTGGGGCAGAACGCATTGCCTTTTTCCAGCTTTGCGCCGCACCCCGGGCAGGTGACCGTTTTTTTCAGCTCCTGAATTTTTTCCGTTACGGAGTTAAGCTCCTGATAAAGGGCATCCACAGCGTCCATGCCTTCCTGCACCGCCTGATCTGCATTTTCATCGGCCTTTTTCGCGTCGTAAACTGCACGGCCGATCAGTTCGAACTGATTGGAGATTTCCCGGGAAAGCTGCGCTGCGTTCATCTTCAGCTTGGAAAGATCGGCGATCTCCGTCGCTTTTTTGCCGACATTTTCTGCCGCTGATTTTGCATTCAGCAAAACATCCTCCAAAACTCCCATAACTATGACCGCTCCCTTCATTTTTGACCGTTCCGGCGCAGAGCGCGCCGGAAAACGGTAATCGTTGATCTGTACGCCAATCCGGCTGAAAGCTGATGCATGCCGAAAGCCGGAAATTTACAGCTGACTCCTGACTATAGTTTACGCGATTTTGGCATAACATGTGTTAATTTTTTGTGAATCTATCCAATAAACTCCTGCAGCAGCGAAGTTTTCGGCACCAGCGAGGGATCCAGCGGTTCGAACCGGCTCAGCTGCTGCAGAAGATTTTCCACCTTGAGGTTCTGAGGCTGCTGTTGCTGCAGCTGTTCCAAAAGCGGCAGCGCCAGAACCCGGAAAATACACGGCTCATAAAGATGCAGGGAATTGACGGTCAGATCTGCCTGCCGCTTGAACGGCTGAATATAAAGGTCTTCTCCGCGACAGACGTCCTCCCACATTTCCAGCGTGCGCTCCGGGGAACAGGCACGATAGTAATAATCGCGCACCATGCGGCGCAGCAACCTGATCTGGCGGGCTCGGATGATCTCGCCGTTTGCATCACAGATTCCCTGTTTGACGCTGATATAGACGCGCAGAAAGCTTTCCGGCGGAAGGTTTTCTGTCAGGATCGGATTCAGCGCATGCAACCCCTCCACGATGACAACATCGCTGCGGCCAACCGAGACCGATCGGGTGAATGGTTCCGGTGCGCCGGTGGTAAAATTGAACACCGGCATTTCGCACTGGCCCTTTTCCACAAGATCGGCCAGGCACTGCCGGGTACGAGCGACATCCAGCGCTTCGAGGGATTCAAAATCGGGCCGTCCGTTCGGCAGCAGCGGCGCCTGACCGCGGCCAAGGAAAAAATCATCCAGCGAGATCACATGCGAATGGATATTCATCGTTTGAAAATAATCTGTCAGCAGATGGGACGCAGTCGTTTTCCCGGAACTGGAAGGCCCGGCCAGCAGAATCAGACGGAAGCTGCGGCTTCTGGCGCGCAGGGCGATCTCCTCGATCGAAACACGGAAATTTTCCTCCACTTCGCCGATCAGCGCTTCCGGCCGGGCGGCTGCCTCGCGGTTGATCGCCTCCAGCCGCGCCGTGTATTTCAGATAATGATTACTTGCAATGCTCATAGAATTTCAGGATACCCTCCTTACGGCTTTGCATCTGGTCAAAACGTTCCATATATTCATACGGAAACTTGAAATTGAATATTCGTTCAATCTGCTCGCCCTGCGGAGAACGCAGCTTTGTCGTTGCACCCGCTCCGCAGGCGAGGATCGTGTGAGTCTCCTCCATGATATAAACGTTATAAAGCCCTTCAAAGCCCGGTTTTGTCCATCCGACATTTTCCAGATTCCCGAGCATTTTGCTCTGGCGGTAGAGGTAGTACGGCAGATAGCCCGCTGCCGAAAGCACCTGCTGCGAATGCGAGACCATCTGATCCACCGCGGCGGCCTCCTGCGCAAGGGAAAGCCCCTCCTCATGGTTCAGGTAAGAGGAACGCTTGAGCGCAAGTGTGTGAACCGTAATGCTTTCCGGAGAAAGCTCCGTCAGGATCCGGAAGGTCTCCGCAAAGCTTTCGGCCGAATCGCCCGGCAAACCGGCGATGGTATCCATGTTGATGTTGTTCATGCCTGCCTTTCGTGCCATGGCAAAGGCATCCAGCGTCCGCTGCGCGGTATGGCGGCGGCCGATCCGTTCCAGCACCGCGTCGTTCATTGTCTGCGGATTGATGCTGATGCGCGTAACGCCGCCGCTTTTCAGCGCGGCCAGTTTTTCCGGCGTGATCGTATCCGGGCGACCGGCTTCCACGGTATATTCCCGCACGGTGGAAAGATCAAACGCTTCGCTGATCACACGGATCAAACCGGAAAGCTGCTCCGCCGAAAGCGTTGTCGGGGTGCCTCCGCCGAAATAAACCGTTTCCAGCCGCAGGCCGAGCGCTCTGGCGATCTCTCCGGTCTGCCGCAGCTCCTTTTTGAGATATTCCACGTAATCCGGCAGAAGCTTGCTGGCTTTTTCAATGGACTGCGAAACAAACGAGCAATAAGCGCAGCGGGTGGGACAGAACGGAATGGAAACATACAGACTGAACGATTCCGGCCGGGATGCGCGGACGATCGGCTCCTGCAGCTCTGCCGTCTGGCGGCAGAGCGCCGTTTTTTCCGGCGAAACGAGCAGCCGCCGGGTAAAATAATCGAAGGCTCCCTGTTCGCCCAGCTCTCCGGTCAGCCGGTGCATCAGTTTGACCGGACGGACGCCGGTCAGAATCCCCCATTTTGATGTAAAACCGCAATATTCCGTCAGCAGCTGATACAGCAGCACTGCCAACTGACGTTCACATTCCTTT
>JAQXJH010000046.1 GCA_029008595.1 Bacillota bacterium | reverse complement strand
ACCGGAATTTTGCAGCGCGACAAGCACGGGCAGTGGAGAAATTCAGAACTGATTACCATACACCCAGATAAAATCGGTATCGCAGTGAATGATAGAACCGGCGCAGAAGCAGATACTTCCGTGTTTTGCATCCATTATAGCAAAGATGGCGTGCATATCTCGCCGGATTATCCGAGTAAGAAAGGAGTGAAGTGCAAGAAATGAAAGTGACGGAGAAAGAACTGTTTGACTTTATGGATTCTGGACGAGAAGTGCGGGTTACTTGCACGGACGGTGACGTTTTAACCGGGGAGTGCTGGGCTTATGGTGCAGAAGTATCTAAAGAGGAATTCGGCGAGGATGAGCCTTGTCTCGATGTAGGTTGCAGCATAGTCATTCCGCTGAGCCAAATTAAGGATATCGAATATGTAGATTAACCAGCACTTAATTCAATGACAGAAGCGTGACGCATTTGCGCCGCGCTTTTTTCATACTTATTTCGCCGAGCATGGGCGTAAAACGTTGCGGCGCACGGGGACGCGACCCCCGACATCAAAGCGTAGCGCGCAGGAGGACGATTATGAAACGTGAATTTTTGCAGAACATCAAGGTGGGCGATGCAGCGCTGCCGTCGGAAGTGATCGA
Source organism: Bacillota bacterium (assembly GCA_029008595.1). GTDB lineage: Bacteria > Bacillota > Clostridia > Oscillospirales > Acutalibacteraceae > CAKXIK01. The sequence goes on along the minus strand of JAQXJH010000046.1, from coordinate 10,158 downwards.
CGCGATTATGGCCGAGAATGGCCGCGATGTGGAAGCCGCCAAAAAGCCCTTTGCGGACTATCTTATCAGTTCGTCGAACAGAAACCGGCCTCCGTTCAAAAAAGCATTCACCCTGAAATCAACCGGAGACAACCAGGAGCTTCAGGGAGCGCCATCGGTCATTACGAAAAGTGGAAGAACGCGGCTTCAAAAAGCGCATTCTTCAGCAGCGAATCCGCTGCTGAAGAGAAAAGAATGGCATAGCATGAATTTTACGCAGCCCTTTTCGGAAACCAAAGAAACATTCACAAAGTGGTGGAAACGGGAAGATCTCGGGCGCCCATTGATGAAGCTGATCGGGCGGGACGAGGAGATCGTCTATCCGCCGTATCCGGCGACGCACCGGGAATTCCGCATGGACGCGCATTACTGTTATGCATATCAATCAGCCGAATTCGAAAACGCAACCTTTTATGCGGATACGCTCCCGGTAATCGATCTGAATATCGGCGCCGGTTCCGTTGCGGTCTATATGGGTTCGGAGCCTATTTTCAGAAAGGAAAGCGTCTGGTTTTCACCGATCATTCAGGACGGAAACCTGGAACCGCTGAAGTCCCTTGCCTATAACCCGGATTCGTACTGGCTGAAAGAACATCTTCGGCAGGTAGGAATTCTCAAGGAATTGACAAAAGGGCAGCCCTACCGGATCACCATTCCGGATCTTGTGGAAAGCCTCGATATCGTCGCCGCCTTCTGTTCGCCCAATGAGCTTTGTTATCTGCTGATGGATGAGCCTGAATTGATCCATCAGGCGATCGAAGCCGTTGATTCCTGTTATTTTAAATATTACGATGCGTTCTATGACCTTGTAAAGGATCCGGACCGCGGCAGCAACTTTACATGATTCAATATCTATTCGCCCGGAAGAACGGCCAAGCTGCAGTGCGATTTTTCCGCGATGATCTCACCCGAGATGTTCCGGGAGTTTGTGATTCCTTCGTTCCGGAAACAGATCGCCGGTCTGGACTATACGCTTTTTCATATGGACGGCAAGGAGGCTGTCCGGCATTTGGAGGCGCTGATGGAGCTGGAGGGGCTTGATGCGCTGCAGCGGACGCCAAATGCCGGTATGCCCGATTCCGGCTGGGAAGAGTGGTACCCGATCTATGACAAAGTTCCTGATGCGGGGAAAGGCCTCTGGATTTCCATCTGGCAGGGAAGCGTGGACGATATCATTGAAAAATCCCGTCGGATCGTGAAGCGCTGCGGAAGCAAGGGCATCTATTTCCACTATCCGGATCTTCCTAATGCCGATGCGGAGCGACTCTACCGGGCCGGCATGAATAATTTCAGATAATACCGGCCGGTACGCTATTGAAGCACCCTGCGGATCGCCCAGAAACGAAGGCGCTTCGGCAATGCGTTCAGCAGCAGCAACAGCGGATTGCGGTTGATATGGTATGCAAATCCGGGGTTTGTCTTCTGCAGGATCTGTTGTGCCTTCCTTGCGATCTTTTCCGGCGGAATACATCTTGCTTCCACGCTCTCCACGATGCGTTTGAAGCGCGCCGCATTGCAGGAGTAGAGCTGTGTCTTTTCACAGAATTGATCCAGAGCACAGGTGGAAACGCCGAGCATCCCTGTATTCACGGCGCCGGCACGGATCACGGAAACGGAAATGCCGAGCAGCTGCAGCTCCATGCGCAGCGAGTATGCATACTGATCCAGGGCGCCTTTTGTTACGGCGTAGAGCCCGGTAAACGGCAGGGGATCCAGCGGCGCCAGCTCACTGGTGGTGATCAGGATCCTGCTGCCGCGTTTCATCAGCGGAAGAAAGGTCCGGTTGACCAGAAACGCGGCAAACACATTGACCCGGAACGCCTGCGCAAAGCTTCCGCTTTCAATTTCGACCAGAGAATCGAGCAGATAGATCCCCGCAAAATGCACGATGGCATACAGCTCGCCGGTGACCGCTTTTACCTGCTCAAAAGCATTTTTTACGCTGCTCTCGTCGGTGAGATCCGCCTGCACCGGGATCACGTTCTCCTCTGCCGCTCCGACCGTTTTGTCCAGAGCGAACACACAGAAGCCCTGCTTTTTCAGACGGCCGACTGCCGCGCGCCCCATTCCGCCGTAGGCGCCTGTTACCAAGATATATTTCATACGCCGCTCCCCAAATGATTCAAAATTACAGACTGCACGTTCACCGGAAGGTTTTCCGAAGCCGCCTTCCGCTCATCGGATGCATTCATCACGATCCGAACGCTCCGGCCGGTGACAGACCCATGCAGTCGGCTCTGCCTGTTATTATATCGCAGATCTTACGGGATGGAAAGCTGAAATTTCAGGCCGTTTTGCCCCGACTTCCGGCCGCCGATCGTGGATCATGACAAAATTGAAAGCGGCGGCTTGGCGTAATCGCTCAGCCGCCGCTTTGCATTGCGGTAAAACTCATTGGATCTTTTGATTCTTCCGCTCAGAATATAAGATGTTCTTACTCCCCGGATTCGAGCTGCTTCACGAGTTCGACAAGCTCTTCCTGTACCTCCTCATCGTACTCCCTTGCAATATGGAGAATAGCTCTGACGGCTCTGTCAAGATCCGCCTTTTTAATCCAGTCTGAATAAGCATAGAGAACCTGAATTGATCCATCAAAATCCTCATTGCATTCAAGTTCTTCCGCAAAAGCTTCCCAAAACTCTGACTGCTCAAGATCAAATTCGCCTGGGTCTCCAAACATTGTAATGAATTCTGTTTCGCTGATAACAGGAATCCCTAATTCTTTGGCTTTTGCATTCTTGGAAGTCGCAGCGTTCAGATCGTTGTTGATCAGATAATTTGTCTTTCTGGAAATACTGCCGGTAATATTTCCGCCCAAATCTTCTATATATTCGGAAATCTCTTCCCGGTTTTCGAAGAACTTCAGCTTTCCGGTTACCGCAAAGTTCACATCCTCTGCATCAAGAGGTTCTTCGGGAACATACAGTTCTTCTGCGAAGATGCTGCCCAAAACTTCGCCTACAAAGTCATATACTTTGACTTCTCTTCCGGAGGATACCTCCCATTGATATGCCTCACCGCTCTTTGGGTCAGAGAGAATGCAACCGATATAGCCCTCGTACTCTACCTGCGGATAAGCCTCTTTCATATTCTTCAGCGCTTTATCAAGTGCTCTGAAACTATACTCGGCGTTGTAATAGCCGCCGCTATGCCTGATATCCAAGGCATCAACAGAAATGAAAAAGCCATAATCTTTCTTGCGAATCCCGACCGGAACGTCTGCAGGTTCGTAATTCCCATATTCCTGTTCCACTTTTAACAGTGCTTCTTTCCAACCGTTTGAGAAATCTGTCATAAAATACTGTGAAGCATCATCACGGACAGATTCCTCGCACAGAACTTTTATGCCGGAGATGTCATGCCCTTCAAGCGCCCACACGAAGCTATCAGATAATTCCATTGTTTTTCCTCCTGTATTTCAGTTTCACAGAAATAAAAATAGTATCATACCTGCCCGAAAAATTCAGGGAAAATCGAAGCTTTTTCAAAGCATTCAGTATAATACCTTCCTGTTAAAAAGTTTACCACATAGGAATTTGAAAAACAATTAACTGTCAGCATAGTATTTCAAATTTATTTTGGGCGGAGAGAACCATCCTTACCTCTTTTCTTTGGGTGTGCCGCACGAACAGAAAGCCCGAAGCAAAAAGGCACCCATGTACATCCGCCGCCGACTGTCTATTGTGTCCATTCTTTGTGATTTCCCTGCCGATCATCAGACCGCATCCCTTCCTCAAAAAGCGGCAGGAAGAAAAGCTGCAGCGGTTTGGTTCTATAAACGGAAAAACTCCGAAACCTGATGGTTTCGGAGTTTTCTGGAGCTGCTAACCAGAGTTGAACTGGTGACCTCATCCTTACCAAGGATGCGCTCTACCAACTGAGCCATAGCAGCATATGGCGACCCGGAACGGGATCGAACCGTCGACCTCCTGCGTGACAGGCAGGCGTTCTAACCAGCTGAACTACCGGGCCAAACTTGCAACCGGGACACCCGAGCAACCGGCGCCGCTGTGTCTGCAACGTTGACTATTATAGCGGAAACGCCGAATGATGTCAAGTGCTTTTTCGATTTTTTTCAAAAGGAATTGATAAAAGCGGGTTGTTTTTCGGACGATTTTGTGGCATGCTGTTCTTTGAAAGACCGCATCAAAATGAAAGGATGATCCGAATGAAAGAAATCACGCTGTTTTACCGCAGCGACTGCCCGTACTGCCATCAGGCATTTCAAATGATCGACGAGCTGCGCGAAGAGCATCCCGAGCTTGCCGCTGTCCCCATCCGGCGCATTGAAGAGCGCCGGGAAGCCGCTTTGGCCGACCAATATGATTACTGGTACGTGCCAAGCCTGTTTCTGGGCGATCAAAAGCTGCACGAAGGCGTACCGACCCGGGACAAAATAGAGCAGGCGCTGCGCGCTGCGCTTTGAACCGTGGCACGCGTTCCCCCTTTGCTGCGATCCGCATATTCTTTTAGCGGGGGATGATGTGTGTGAATACCAACCAGACGATCGCCGCTATTACCGCATTGGCCGCCGCTATCGCGGAAGGACGGTGCGCCGACGAGATCGCACTGATCGGCGTCGCCTTCACGCAGCTGGGCGATACGCTTGCAACGATCGCCGCACAAAAAGCGTTCTGCGAAACCGCGGAATCCAACAGGTAAATCGATCCTGCGGCTGCCGGGAAGCCTTCGGTACAAAAGGCTCCCGGCATTTTTTGCTTTGATACGGCAAATACAGCACGGCCGCTTTGTTCCGGCGTTACAGACTGAGCAGGCCGCTGCTCCGGACTTCGTCCATCGTCGGAATGGACACGGCAGCTCCTTTGCGGGAAACGGCGATCGCCGAAGCAGCCGAAGCGATTCTGAGAGCGGTTCCGACCGGCACTCCACTCGCCGCAGAGCTTAAGAAAAAGCCGGTGAACGTATCCCCCGCAGCGGTAGTGTCCACCACCGGAACATGAAAAATGCCGTGGGAACAGCATTCGCTTTCGGACTGATACCAAACGCCCCGCTGGCCAAGCGTCAGCACGATCCGGGATTTCGGATACCGCCGCAGCAGAGCCGATGCAATTTTTTCCGGTTCGGTCTCCCCCGTCATCTGCTCGCCTTCCACCTCGTTGAGCAAAAACCACGTCACCTTTTCCAGCGGACATTCCAGCAGCGACGGAGTCATCGGCGACGGGTTCAGCGCGATCTGCATTCCTTTTTCCGCTGCGGCATTCATAATCTCCCCTGTCAGGTTGATCTCATTCTGCAGAACGAGCAGATCTCCCGCCGAAAACCCGCTCATCACCTGCCGCACAAACTCCGACGTGATCGCACCGTTTGCCCCGGCATAAAGCAAAATGCAGTTCTGACCGCCGCGGTCGATCTGGATAACGGTATGTCCGGTTTTTTCTTCACATAGCGAAACGTACTCCGTATGCACACCGGCTGCCTCCAGCATATCCCGCAGCCAGATGCCCTCCGCGCCGATCCTGCCCGCATGCCACACACCGGCACCGGCGCGCGCCAGAGCAATCGACTGGTTCAGCCCTTTACCGCCCGGGAACACCTCATAGGCGGAGGCGGAAAGCGTCTCTCCCGGCTGTGAAAAACGGGGAACCGAATAAACGTGGTCGATATTCAGCGAACCAAAATTCAGGATCCTGCTCATTTCTGCACCTCCGAACATCTCTGTGACTTTTTTATTGTACACAGTTTTCCGTCTATCGTCAATCGGGCTTTTCTCTGTATTGACGGCGACCGTTTCATGGGATATAATAAAAAAAGTTCCACAATTCCAAAATTCCGTCCGGCAGAATGTGCGAACACAGACGCGTTCCGAACTTTTGTTTGCCGCACAAAATCTATGCCGGCTTCCAGCATTCACCGGTCATCCGAATGTGCCGCGCCTCAGACGGCTGCCCGGCACAAAAGCAAGGAGCTGTCATCATGCTTTTTCTCTGCCTCGGCTTGCTTGAAACGGAAGAAGAAAAAACCAAATTCGAGCTGCTTTACGAACAATACCGAAAGCTGATGAAATATATTGCCTGCGGCATTCTGCACGACGAATATCTGGCAGAAGATGCGGTACACGACACATTTTTAAAGCTGACAAAATATCTGGACAGCATCGAAACGGTCGACTCGCCAAAAACAAAAGCGTTTATCGCGATCATTACGGAAAGCGTCTGCAAGGATATGTATGCAAAGCGCAGGCGCGAACAGACCACCAGCTTTGACGATGCGGCGTCCGTTCTGATCCAGAATGATCTCTTTCTGCAGCGCGACAATCAGACGGTGATCGCATCAAAAATCAATCAGCTGCCGGAGATGTCCCGCTATATTCTGATCCTCCGCTACCTTCACGGCTACAATTCCAAGGAAATTGCGGACATTCTGAATCTGAACGACGGGCTTGTCCGCAAACGGCTGGAACGCGCCCGGCGCGAACTGACCGTTTTGCTGAGAGAAGAAAAAAATCCGGAGTAAGAAAACGGAACCGCTGTGATGCTCGGGCCGTTTCTTCCTCCATCCGCCAAAGGAGGGTAAATGCCATGACAGTTGATTCCGCCGAAGAATACGAACAGCTTCAGCAGGCGCTGGAGCTTTATCAGGAACAGCTTCTTGCGGGCCTGCCGGATGAAAAAGAGCTGGAACAGATCACCTTTTCCCGCTCCTTTGAAAAAAGAATGAAAAAAATGATCGTCCGGCAGAAGCATCCGTTTTTTACGCGCATCAACACCACCGGAAAACGCGTTGCCTGCCTGTTGGCGGCCGCGTTTACAGCTCTTGCGGTGATCTCTTTCAGCGCCAGGGCGCTGGCAAACCCCGTGATCGATTTCTTTATTCATGCATACGAACAATTTTCCACGATTATTTTCCCGCAGGACGCTCCTGCCTCGTCTGCCGTTTTTGAAGCATATGTTCCCACCGTGCTGCCGGAAGGTTTTCGTGCCGACCAGGAACGGCTGCTTGAAAACCTGTACCATTGCAGATATACCGACGGCAGCGGCGGCGTGATCCAATACGAGCAGTCGCTGTATCAGAACGCTCAGACGAATTTCGATACCGAAAACGCCGTCATCGAACGGATTCCCCTGAACGGCACAACGGCCGTCTGTGTGGAAAAGGACGGCTCCTTCCTGTTGATCTGGAACGACGGGAAATACGGCTACACGATCTCCGGCACAGCGGATCGCGATGACCTGATCCGGATGGCAGAATCCCTGCTGCCGGCTGAAACGGAATGATCCGCTTTTCCTTCCGCCCGGAGTCCGGCGGGATCCGGCTGATTTTCAAAAAGAGAACCGCGCCATGAGCCTTCAAAAGGGCTTGCCGGCGCGTTTTTTTTGATGCAGCTGACGAAGGCTGCTTTAACGATTTCCATCACGGAATCTTGTCGTCTGCTCTCTGATCGCTGGCCCGGGCCGCGATGAATACAAGTATTCCGGCCGTAATCGTCCCTCGAGCCTGATGATACGCACACAGAGCGAGCACAGAATCGGCGGAACGGATAATTCGGGAATGGCAATAAAAAAAATCCTTGCCCGATCCTCTGCTTTGAAGCAAAGATTCGAGTAAGGACTTTTTTGGTGGACGTTAACGGACTCGAACCGCTGACCCTTCGCACGTCAAGCGAATGCTCTACCAGCTGAGCTAAACGTCCGTAACCGGAACATTTGATATTATACCGGATTCTTTTCCGAAATGCAAGTATTTTTTCAATATTTTTATTTTTTTGTGTTTTTGATATTTTTCTGTCCCGTTATTCACGCTTTTTGTGTTATAAGCAGAACGGATTTTTCCGGCCTGCGGATTTTTACCGCTGCGCCGGAAACGGGCTGCACCCAGAGAGCAGCCCGCTAAACATTTCCGATTGCAATGCTTTCCACAACGTCTGCAACGTCCTCGCAGGCATCGCAGACATTTTCAAAGTATCTGAAAATTTCATCCCACGCCATAATCAGCAACGGGTCGTCACAGGATTCATGCAGGGAACGGCGGAATCGCATATACATGGCGTCGCCTTCTTCTTCCAGCTGGTTGATCCTGACGATCAGCTCACGAAGCTTTTTGGATTTTTTGAAATTTACAAATTCTTCTAACAGAAAATAAACCGCACGGCAGCAGCGGATCAGCAGCCCTGCGTAATCCAGCGCTTCCCCGCGAATCTCCGTAATATTGGTAATATAGATATGAATCAGAATATCTTCAATGTTGTCGGTCACGTTATCGATGTTCTGACTGAGCGTTATGATATCGTCCCGCTCGATCGGAGTAATGAAGGCGCGCACCAGTTCTTCCGTCATTCCGTGCTTTTTGGCATCTCCGCGGTGCTCGATCTCATGCATCACTTTCAGCGCAGCCGGCAGACCGGCTGCATCAAAATCGGTCAGCAGGCGTTTCAGCGTTTCGGCTGCTTCACATGCGATTGCCATATTTTCTTTAAAATGATCAAAATACAGAGCGTCGTTTTTCTTTGACATACCCTTCCTTCTTCCTTTCTTTTATTCTGCCGCATTAAAAAACCCGAGTAAACAGCTTGGCCATCAGATAGCCGATCAGTCCGCACCCCGGGAAGGTCAAAACCCAGGTCAGCACCATATCCTTTACCACACGGAGATTCACTGCAGAGCGGCGCTTGGTCGCACCGACTCCCATAATCGCCGTTGTTTTGGTATGGGTCGTGCTGACAGGGATCCCAAACAGGGAGGAAAGCAGCAGACAGGCCGAAGCCGCAAGGTCGGCGGCGAACCCCTGATATGGTTCCAGACGAACCATATCCATCCCCACCGCTTTGATGATCTTATAACCGCCAAGCGAAGTTCCGAGCGCCATCAGCACGGAACAGAGGATCATCATCCAGACCGGCGGAACCACATTGACGGCGGTGTCGCTGCCGCCGGCCAGAAACACGCCGAGGATCAGGACGCCCATAAATTTTTGTCCGTCCTGCGCGCCATGCATGAAAGACATCGCCGCACCGCCAAACACCTGCGCACCGCGAAAAAATCCAACGGTCCGCCTGCGGTCTGCCTTCCGGAACAAAAATTCCGTCAGCCTGGTAAAAAGGAATCCGCTCAGAAAGCCCAAAAACGTGGAAAGCAACAGCCCGTACAGAACTTTTACCCATTCTGCGCCGTTGATCCCGGCAAAGCTGTTGTGCATTGCAATGGCTGCACCGGAAAGGCCGGCGATCAGCGCGTGGCTTTCGCTGGTCGGAATACCGAAATACCATGCGGCAGACGCCCATAAAATAATGGAAACCAGCGCCGCGCAGAGCGCAACGGTCGCATCATGCGTACCGCCTTCAAAATTCACCATGTTTTTGATCGTCATGGCGACGGTGGAGTTGAGCAGGGTCATAAACAGAACCCCCAGAAAATTAAAAGCGGCAGCCATCCATACCGCAGCACGCGGCGCAATGCAGCGGGTCGCAACACAGGTGGCGATCGCGTTGGGGGCATCGGTCCATCCGTTGACGAAAATAACGCCCAGCGTCAGCAGGACGGTCACCAGCAGCACCGGATGATCCGCGATCTGCATCAGGAAACCGGAAAAGTCCATGTTCACGGTCGATTCTCCTCTTTCTCTGTTTTTGCTGACTGAACGGAGGCTGTTTTTTTCTTTTTCCGGGCGATTGACCACCCCGCGGCTCCGCCCGCCAACAAAAGCGCGGCGACGGCAGCGCTGCGGCCAAAGGTATGCGCACTGGCTTCCCAGGCGTCTCCCGCCGCTGCACCCAGCCAGACCAGCGCCGTATTCCAGACTCCGCTGCCCAGAGCTGTCAGCAGAAGAAACGGCAGCGGCGCCATGCGATCCATTCCGGCCGGAACGGAAATCAAGCTGCGCACCACAGGAACACAGCGGCAGAGCAGCACGGCACGGCGTTCATAACGCCGGAACCATTTTTCCGCCCGGCCGATATTTTCCGCTTTCAGGTGCAGCACCCGACCGGCTTTGCCCGCAAGCAGCCGCTCCAGCTTCGCTTTTGGGATCTGACGGCCGATCAGATACAGGATCACCGCACCGGCCACCGATCCCAATGTGGCGAAACCGATGACCAGCCAGGGATCCATCTGCGTCTGTACGGTCAAAAAACCTCCGAATGCCAGCACCACCTCGGAAGGGATC
>JAQXJH010000045.1 GCA_029008595.1 Bacillota bacterium | reverse complement strand
GTGCTGCGGCAGATCCGTTCCATGGGGCTTTACGGCGTAAAGTTCCACCCCGATTTTCAGGGATGCTTTATTGACGATCCGCATATGATCGAAATTCTGCAGGAAGCGGCTTCGCTGGGGCTGGTCATTGTTCTGCACGCGGGGATGGATCCGTCGTTTCCGCTGGTGCATCACTGCACGCCGGAGCGGATCGCGCGGGTGATGAAGCAGCTGCCCGGGGCCAGGGTGGTCGCGGCGCACTGCGGCGGCTATGGTTATCTGGACGACGCGGAACGGTATCTGGTCGGAACCGGGATCTATCTCGACACCAGCCTGCTCGGCCGCTACCCGCAGGCTCAGGTGCTGCGCATCTTGAAAAACCATGATCCGGATCGGCTGCTGTTTGCGAGCGACACCCCCTGGGATGACCAGAAGGCGGCGCTGGAACGCTTTTGCGCGCTGCCGCTTGCTCCGGAACTGCAGCGGAAGATCCTGAGCGAAAATGCTGTCCGGCTGCTGGGGCTTGAAAACGGATGAGCGGCGTAAAGCGGATCCTGGTGGATGCGGACGCTTGCCCGGTGAAGGAGATCATTGTGCGGGAGGCAAAAGCGCGCGCGATCCCGGTCGTGATGGTCTGCGACACCAGCCACGAGCTTGCCGACGGCTACAGCACCGTGATCGTTGTGGACAAAGCACGCGACAGCGCCGATCTCTGTCTGGCAAACCTGATGCGCCCCGGGGATCTGGCCGTGACGCAGGATTACGGCGTGGCGGCCATGGCGCTCGGCCGCGGCTGCCTTGCCCTGCACCAGAACGGAATGGAGTACACAGCGGAAAATATTGACCGCCTGCTGTTCGAGCGTCACCTTGGGCAAAAGGCCCGCCGCGCGGGGAAACGGAGCGCTCCGGTCAAAAGGCGCACGGCAGCGGACGACGAGGCGTTTCGTGCGGCGCTCTGCCGGCTGCTGGAGCAGGGCTGAATTTCAGAATTGTCATATTTCAGAATCGTCATCTTTGTTGCTTTTTTGGCAGTTGTGGATTACAATAAAAAACAGACGGAAGCGAATGGAGCGATCAGCCGATGTTCCGTGCGCATTCCGTTTTTTCTTTCCCGGACCCCGGGCTGTTTTTTGAATCAAAGGAGGAATTTTTTTATGGCTCAGATCGCACCGTTTTGCGCATTGCGCTATCAGACGGAAAACGCGGGGAAAATTGAGACCCTGACCTGCCCGCCGTACGATATTATCAGCGAGGAACAGCGCGAAGCTTTTTTGCGCGAAAATCCGTATAACGTGATCCGGCTGGAGCTTCCGCGCGGAGAAGAACCCTATGCACAGGCGGGAAAAACGCTGGAGGACTGGCTGCAGAAAGGGATCCTCAGGCAGGACGAAACGCCCGCCGTTTATATTTATGAAGAAGAATTTACCGCGCGCGGCAAACGAATGAGCTTTCGCGGGTTTATTTGCCGGGTGCATCTTGAAGAATTTTCCAAAGGGATCGTTCTGCCGCACGAGGAAACGCTCTCGAAGGCAAAGGCGGATCGTTTTGCGCTGATGCAGCATACCTTCTGCAATTTCAGCCAGATCTACTCGCTTTATATGGATGAGCAGCGCACCAGCGCGGCGCTGATCGCGGAGCTTTCCGCCGGGGCGCCGGATGTGGAAATGACGGACGGCGAAGGCGTGACGCACCGGCTGTGGGTTGCAGAACAGTCGGAACGGGTGGATGCGCTCTGCCGGTCGTTTGCCGATAAAAAGCTTTATATCGCCGACGGTCACCACCGCTATGAAACCGCGCTGAACTTCCGCAACTGGTGCCGCGAACAGGGGATCGCCGTTCCGGGAGACGACGTGGATTCCGTGATGATGATGCTGGTGGATATGGCCGATCCCGGTCTGGTGGTGTTCCCGACACACCGTCTGGTGCGCGGATTGGAACAATTCGACGCGGAAGACGTCAAGCGCCGCTGCGCAGAGTTTTTTGACGTGACCGAGATGGACGACGCCGCTTCGATGGAGGATGCGCTGGAAAAGCTGTATCAGCAGGGGAAAAAGGCGTTCGGTTTTTATGCGGGCGGCGCCGGCTGGACACAGCTGGTGCTGCGGGATGTTTCGGTGATGGAGCAGATGCTGCCGGGCAGAAGCAAGGCGCTGCGGGAGCTGGATGTTTCCGTTCTGCATACGCTGGTGCTGGAACGCGTGATGGGCATCGACCGCGAAAATATGGCGCAGCAGATCAACCTGACCTATACAAAAATTTTTGACGAAGCGCTTTCCAGCGTCCGGCAGGGCAAGGCGCAGTGCGCATTCGTGCTGAA
>JAQXJH010000044.1 GCA_029008595.1 Bacillota bacterium | reverse complement strand
GGAACCGTTGCCATGTATATTGCAAATCTGAATGTTGATGTTGTGGATGTGGGCGTGCCGGTGCTCTCGATGCATGCGCCGCTGGAGGTCGTTTCCAAATTGGATGTTTTCATGACCTTCCGCGCGTTTGAAGCCTTCTTCCGCAGCTGATCCCGATATCATTCAACTTCTTCGGAACAGAACAATACCGCGGCCTGCAGCGCTTTGCAGACCGCGGTATTCGGCTTTTCAGAAGGAACAGAAGTATTCCGGGAGAGAGGTGCAATCCATCCGGTCAATCAGCCCAAGGATCCGCCCGGCCAGCGAATGCTCCATCTTGGGCAGGCGGCTCCTGACCGATGCAAGCTCTTCCCGGGAGAAAAAGCGGTTCCAGAACCCGGTGGCATCCAGCAGATAGCAAAGGATCAGGAGCTGAGGCGCAGCGGAATGATCGTGCAGCAGCCGGTGCTTCAACAGTCGGGCTGCCTGTTCCAGAGCGGGACGGGAAGGAGGAAAAAGCAATTGACGGCCTCTGCTGCGCCGCCCGGTCAGACCAACCTGCACGGATCACAGGGAAGCAGAACCCTGCAGAGGACAAGCTCCATCAGCGACGCAGTGATCACGCATGCTTCACGTCGGATCCCAAAGCAGGAAACGGCGCTGCCGCGGCGGGAAAGGGAAAAGAAAAATCTGCGGACTGTGGTTCTGCAGTATTTTTCAGTATAGATGGCTGCGGTAAAGAGAAAAACAGGAAAGAGTAAAGCTTGTGTAAAAAAAAGGATGCATCCCTTTGAACGGCTGTTTTTTGTAAAGCGTTTTGCGCATATTTTCAAAAAAAACAAGGGAAAAGCTTGCTATAATTCGGAACTTTAAAAAAAGGATTGACTTTTGTTTGTGTTTTGTAGCTTAATATATATATCTGTACAAACAAATGCAGATAAAAGCCAACAAAATTATTCATGTGAGAAGGGAACGGGTTTATGAAAAAGCTGAATGTTGCCATCATCGGTCAGGGAAGAAGCGGTCGCAATATCCACGGCGCGTATTTCCTCAGCGAGGCGAACAAACTGTTCAATGTGGTTGCCGTGGTTGACCAGATTGAATTCCGCCGTGAGCGCGCGAAAAAAGATTTTGGCTGCGATGTTTACAGTGATTATAAAGAGCTGTTTAACCGCAATGATCTGGATATCGTCGTGAATTCCACGTTTTCTCATGAGCATTATCCGATCACGATGGATCTGCTCAATCATGGTCTGAACGTCGTGGTGGAAAAGCCGTTTTCCGCCCATGCTGCGGAATGCCAGGACATGATCGATGCGGCCAAGGCGAACAATGTCATGCTGACCGTGTTCCAGCAGTCGCACTATGCGCCGGCCTATAAGCGCGTGAAGGAGATCATCAACAGCGGCGTGCTGGGCGAGATCAAGCAGATCAGCGTGGCGTTTTCGGGCTTCTCCCGCCGTTGGGACTGGCAGTGCAGCCAGCGTTTTTACGGCGGAAGTCTGCGCAACACCGGCCCGCATCCGATGGAGCAGGTGCTCGACCTGATGGATCTGGAATACGATAAGCTGCCGGAAGTGATCGTTTCCCGTCTGGGCCAGGCGAATACCTTCGGCGATGCAGAAGACTATGTCAAGATCCTGCTGATGCATCCGGGCCGTCCGGTCTTCGATGTTGAGATCAGCTCCTGCGACGCTTATTCCGATTACAACTACAAGGTGCAGGGCACTCGCGGCGGCATCAAGGCAACGCTGACGCATTTGAATTACAAGTATTTCAAGGCGGAAGAAGCTCCGGAGCAGAAGCTCATTCTGGAGCCGCTCAGCCATGAGGACGGTTCACCGGCTTATTGCGGCGAGAAACTGAAATGGTATGAGTTTGATGAAGACCTTACCGGCAGTGCGTTTACGTCCGCTGTGGATGAGTATTACACCATGGTCTACAATCACCTGGTCAACGGCGGCGAGCTTGTGATCAAGCCGGAAAAGATCAAGCAGGAAATTGCGCTCATGGAAAAGGTTCACGAGCAGAATCCGCTCCCGGTCAAGTACTGATTCCGCTTCTTTGCAGACGAATCAAGGGCAGTGTGGCTCCAAAGGTCACGCTGCCTTTTTGCATAATGTCCTACTGCAGCAAATGTATCCTTGGAATGGGTGTATTTTCCGTTTGGAAACATCCAAAACGGCAGATTGAAAAGTAAACAAAAAGTTACCTCATAAAAAGATCGAATTTGCGCATGTTTTTTGAGCTGATTTTGTGTGAGTTTTGCGTTTTTTCAGAATGTTGACGAAAGTTGTTTACAAAATCAAAACAAACCTCTATAATTATAACGTAATATGAACAAAAAAACAATTTTACAGTCCCTCTGTTTTGCGGAATCTATTGCACCCGGCAAAATAAAGGAGTGAATCAAAATCCACAAAATCAACAGCAGAGATAAAGCTTTTTCCGAAGAACGGAGCGCTTTATGGAAATGCAGGCGGGGCGTGTGCTTTTGTATTTTTGTTTGAACAATCAACGTAATGAATTTAATCAGGCGGTGAGAAGATGAGTGCAAAAATTTTAAAAGGTGATAAGGATACATCACTCGGGAAAAGCCTGCAGCGCGATACCGCATTGTACATCATGCTGCTGCTCCCTCTGACGATCGCAATCATTTTCCGGTATGTGCCGATCGCGTATCTGGGAATTGCTTTCGAGGATTATAATTTTGTTGACGGTCTGTTCGGCAGCGAATGGGTCGGCCTGAAATGGTTTCAGAAGTTTTTCGGTTACCGCAATTTCGGCCTGCTGCTGACCAATACGCTGAAGATCAGTTTTTCCAGCTTGATTTTCGGTTTCCCGTGCCCCATTATTTTTGCTCTGATGCTGAACGAAGTGACCAGCAACCGGTTCAAGAAAGCGATCCAGACGGCGAGCTATCTGCCGTATTTTGTTTCCACGGTTATCGTCATCGGCATGATGAACCAGATCCTTTCCCCGACGACCGGCGTTGTCAACGACGTGATCAAGGCTCTGGGCGGCCAGGCGATCAACTTCAATACGGAACCGAAGTATTTCCTTCCGATGTATGTGGTTTCCGGAATCTGGTCTTCTCTGGGCTATAGCTCGATCCTGTATCTTTCCGCTCTCAGCGGCATCAGCCAGGAACTTTACGAGGCTGCCGAAGTGGACGGCGCCGGCCGTTGGCGCAAGATGTGGCACATTACGCTGCCGGGCATCATGCCGACGATCCTGATCCTGCTGCTCATGAACCTCGGTTCGCTGCTTTCCGTCGGCTTTGAAAAAGCTTTGTTGATGCAGAACGATCTGAACCTTTCCGCGTCCGAGATCATCGGTACCTATGTTTACAAACAGGGTATTGGTCGTATGGAATACTCCTATTCCGCTGCCGTGGATCTGTTCCAGGGCGTATTGAATCTGACGCTTGTTACCATCTTTAATACGATCAGCAAAAAAGCGGCGGATATCAGCCTGTGGTAATTTGAAACGGAAGTACTTTGGAAAGAAGGTAACAGTTCGATGGTCAAACATAAAAGTTTCGGCGACAGATTGTTCGTCATTATCAATACAACGCTGCTTACGCTGCTGGGACTCGTCTTTTTCTATCCCATGGTGTATCAGCTGGCGATCTCCCTCTCCAGCGCGCAGGCAGTTTCCGCCCACAAGGTTTTCCTGTGGCCGGTGGATATTTCGCTCGCCTCTTATGAACAGGTGTTTGAAACAGGCAAAGTCACCCGCGCCTACGGCAACACCATTTACTACACGGTGCTTGGAACGATCTTCCAGCTGATTGGTACGACGTTCCTGGCCTATCCGCTCTCCAAGAAGCGGCTGGTCGGCAGAAGAACCCTCTCCTTCCTGTTCTATTTCACCAACATCTTCAACGGCGGTCTGATCCCCACCTTCCTGGTGGTCAAAAATCTGGGGATGATCGATACGGTTTGGGCGCTTGTAGTCCCGGGCTGCATTTCGGTCTACTACGGCATCATCCTCAGAACGAATTTTGAAAGCATCCCGAGTGATCTGGAAGAAGCCGCCAAGATCGACGGCCTCGGCAACTGGGGGATTCTGCTCAGGATTTATATTCCGCTGAGCAAAGCAATTTACGCTGCGTTGGCTCTGTTCTTTGCCGTCGGCTTCTGGAATTCTTATGTGCAGCCGTTGATCTATCTGAACGACGACACCAAATATACGCTGCAGATGATCCTGCGCAACATCGTTCTGCAGGGTCAGATGACCGACATCGGCGCGGGCGGTATGAATGAGATGGATCTTGGTACGAATACCGACACGCTGAAAGCGGCCTGTATTATGGTCGTTATGCTTCCGGTCATGTGCATCTATCCGTTTATCCAGAAGTATTTTGTCAAGGGCATCATGATCGGCGCCGTGAAGGGCTGATCCGAAACCGGAGAAAAGCGAAAAGTTCTTTTCGCTTCTCAATAAATTCTCTCTGTGAGAAGAGAAATCGTTTTAGGAGGTATTCAGATGAAGGCATCAAAAAAGGTCCTGTGCATGCTTTTGGCGGCAATTTTTGCGGTATCCGTATTTGCCGGCTGTAAAAGCAGCACCACCACCACGTCTTCTGCTGCCGGCGGAACGGACACCAGCTCCACCGCTACAACAGAAAGCAAAAACCCCGGCGAGGTCGACACATCGGAAGAGGTTACTTTCGACCTGATGTTCGGCGAACACGCAACCGAGCTGTACCATGAAGACACTTGGGTCATCGCTCCCTGGGTCAAAGAAAAGTACAATGTCAATCTGGAAATCACTGCTGTTCCGTCCAGTGACTGGGGAACCAAGCAGAGCACGGTCATCTCCAGCCAGGATATCCCGGATATGCTGATGGGTATCGGTCTGGACATTGCGAATGACTACGGTCCGAAGGGCACCTTCCTGAACATTTACGATTATCTGGATTACATGCCGAATCTGCAGAAGTGCATGGAAGACTTCCCGCTTCTGAAGACCTGGATGACGTATTCCGATACGGAAATGTATTCCCAGCCGACCACGATCGCAACGGACGGCGCTGTGAACATGACCGCTTATTACATTCAGTTCATCCGTAAGGATATCATGGAAGAATGCGGCATCACCGAAATGCCGAAGACCTTTGATGAACTGCATGATGTTCTGAAGGCGATGAAGGAAAAATATCCGGATGCTTATCCTTGGATCAATCGCCAGAAACTTAACATGATCGTCAACGTGTTTGCTCCGGGCCTCGGCTTCGACTGCTCCCCGATGGCTGCCAACAAGACCGGTTGGGGCGTCTGGAAAGAAGATACCAAAGAATTCACTTCCATCATGGAAGAAGAAAACTTCAAGTGGTTCCTGCAGTGGATGAATCAGCTGTATGCTGAAGGCCTGATCGATCCGAACTATGCGGTGGATGATACCAGCACATGGCAGGATAAGCTGACCAACAGCCAGGGCTTCTTCTCCGTTGACTACTTCTCCCGTCCGGATACTATGAACCTTTCCGGTAGGGCTGTCAACCCGGACTTTGACCTCGAAGCCATGCTGACTCCGGCTCTCGAAGGCGGCCAGCAGAAGGTTTATGCGAACGTCGGTATCGGCGGTTCCAACGTCTTCAACGGCAAGTGCGAGAATCCGGAACGTCTGGCTGCTATGGTCGACGGTTGGTACTACACTGAGGAAGGCTGCCTGCTGATGACCTACGGTATCGAAGGCAAGACCTACACCAAGAATTCCGACGGCACGCTCTCCAAGATCTATACTGATAAGGTCGCTACTTCTCTGGACTTTGACGCCGCTTACGGTGTTAACTACCTGACGTTCTATGCGTTCAAGCCGGACTTCTTCGGTTATGACCTGTACGACGTTGCTCAGTCCGAAACCTACAACAACACCTGGAACCTGTTCAAGGATGAGCAGATCGATCTGCCGCCGACGATCATCTACAATCCGGAAGAGACCGAAGCTTATGTTGAGGTCGCAACGGATGTCGGCCCGACCGGTACCACGATCCTGAACGTGTTCAATGAGTTCATCATTGGCCGTCGTGATTTCAGCGATGCTACTTGGGAAGCTGCGAAGAAGGAACTTGATGCCGCTGGCTATCAGGATTATCTGGACAACCTGAACGCTGCTTACAAGAGAATGTACGGCTGAGTTGACCGTTAGGTTCTCTGCTTTGCAGAATGTTCCGGTAAATCAGTAACAAAAGCGACCCTGTCCCGTGTTTTGGGGCGGGGTCGTTTTTTTTGCTGAAAAAAGTATTTGTGTTTTGATAGCCGGTATGGTATAATTTCCATATAGCTGTTTTTGCGTGGTAAAGTGATTTTGCCATAAAGAGCAAAAGCGCAGTTTTACAAAACAAACCGAGGAGAGGAATGCGGCCAATGACTTCAGAAACAATGCAGATTATGGTGATGATGGGGATCTACATGCTTGCCGTTGTCGGGATCGGCCTTTATTTTGCGAAAAGGGCGAATCGGAATTCGGATGAGTACTTTATCGGGGGCCGTTCGCTGGGACCTTGGGTCGCAGCAATGAGCGCTGAAGCCTCTGATATGAGCGGCTGGCTGCTGATGGGTCTGCCGGGCGTCGCTTATTGGTGCGGCCTTGCGGATGCCTTCTGGACGGCCGTCGGTCTGGCGGTCGGAACGTATGTCAACTGGCTGGTCGTTGCGCGGCGTCTGCGCAGCTATTCGGTGGTGGCCGGCAACGCGATCACGATTCCGGACTTTTTCAGC
>JAQXJH010000043.1 GCA_029008595.1 Bacillota bacterium | reverse complement strand
TTATGTACAGCCGGAGCCGAACGTCAAAACCGGCTGGCTCGCACGTTATGCGCGGCTGGTCAGCGGCGCAAACCACGGTGCTGTGATGCAGTAATCGTCAGTTTTTTGAAAACCTCCGCAGGGATGGCCACTCGGCGGAGGCTTTCTGTTTGTTTCAAATATTCGGCGGCATTGACAAGTATGCGAAAACATCGTACAATAATCAATATTTACGGATCTTCCGTAATTTCCGGCTGTACACCGGGCGGCAGGAACAGAACAACGACCGCAGAGCCGGCAGCCGCTGCCCGCGGGAAGAAAACGGTGGAAATTTTTCGCGCCGAAAGGAATGATACATGTGAATGACCAGAAAGAAATACAGGCAAATGACCAGCCGCAGCTGATGATCACAGTTTCCGATGATATGGAAGCCGACCGGATCGCCGCTGCGCTGGAAGACGAAGGGATCCCTGTTGCGCGCGAATATTCCAGGGAGATGCGGGCTTCTTCGGTGCTGATGGGTAATGCAGTGGGGGAAATCAGGCTTCTGGTGCCTTCCTCGGAAGAGGAACGTGCGCGTGAAATTCTGATCGGTATCGGTGCTCTGGAATCCGGAGAAGAAGCGGAACCGGCGGAAGAAGTGCCGCCGCAGGGAAAAAAGGTATCGAGCTTCTGGCTGATGGTTCTGGTGCTGCTGCTGACGGCTCTTGCCGTGTTCGGTACCGATGCGATTGTAGGGTTATTTCAGAAAGTCTTCGCAAAATAAAAACCGCTGCGGTGTTTTGTGCAAACAGGCAGCGGAAGAAAAAAGGTTCAGCAAGTCTGTTCCGGTCCTTGGAGAGGGACCTGAAAAACTACTACTCTTTCAGTATAAGGGATTGGCGATCACAGATGGATTATCAAATTGAAACAAAATGCATTCAGTCGGGTTATGAACCGAAAAACGGTGAGCCGCGCGTGGTTCCGATCGTGCAGAGCACGACATTCCGTTACGAATCCGCGGACGAGATGGGGCAGTTATTCGACCTGCAGAAATCCGGCTTTTTTTACAGCCGTCTGGCGAATCCGACCGTCGCGGCCGTTGAAGAGAAAATTGCCGCGCTGGAAGGCGGTGTCGGCGCTATGCTGGTCAGCTCCGGCCAGTCCGCCACATTTATGTCCATCATGAACATCTGCCATGCCGGCAGCCATGTGGTGGCAAGCAGCGCGATTTACGGAGGAAGCTTTAATCTGCTCAATAAAACCATGCGGGAAATGGGTGTGGATGTCACCTTTGTTTCGCCGCGCGCAACCGACGAAGAGTTGAACGCGGCGTTCCGTCCGGGCACCCGCTGCGTATTCGGAGAAACGATCTCGAATCCTTCACTCGACGTGCTGGATCTGGAGCGGTTTGCAAAAGCAGCACATGCACACGGCGTTCCGCTGATCATTGACAATACCTTTGCAACGCCGGTCAACTGCCGTCCGTTTGAATTCGGCGCCGATATCGTGATCCATTCCACGACCAAATATATGGACGGTCACGCGGTCGTTCTCGGCGGAGTGGTGGTTGACAGCGGAAAATTCAACTGGGACAACGGAAAATACCCGATGCTGACGGAGCCGGATGAAAGCTACCACGGCATCCGTTATATTGAAAGCTTCGGTGCAGCGGCTTATATCACCAAGGCAAAGGTGCATCTGATGCGTGATCTCGGTGCCATGATGAGTCCCAATTCAGCCTTTTTGCTGAACCTGGGGCTGGAAACTCTTCCGCTGCGCGTGGAACGGCACTGCAGCAATGCGCTGACCGTTGCAGAGTGGCTGCAGAACTGTGAACAGGTCGCCTGGGTCAAATATCCCGGTCTGGCCGACAGCAAGGATCGCGATCTGGTCGAAAAATATCTGCCGAAGGGCACCTGCGGCGTGATCTCATTCGGTCTGAAAGCGGGGCGCGAAGGGGCAGTCCGGTTCATGGACGGGCTGAAGCTTGCATCCATCGAAACGCATGTGGCAGATATCCGTACCTGCCTGCTGCATCCGGCCAGCACGACACACCGTCAGATGACGGACGAACAGCTGATAGAAGGCGGCGTTCGCCCGGATCTGATCCGTCTTTCGGTCGGTATTGAAAATGTCAACGATATTATTGCCGATCTGCAGCAGTCGATCGAAAAGCTCTGAAGCTTTGTATAAACCGAAAGAAAACGGGTATTTTATAACCGACACTCCGATAACACAAGGATTGCGTTTGCCGTTGCGGAGTGCCTGCCGTTTTTGGGGGCAACTCCGAAAACGGTTTTTTTATTTGAACAGATGGATTTTGCCGGTATCGTTCAGGTTTTTCAGAATGATCACAAAAAGCGGCAGAATAAAAATCCCAAGACCGCCGAACAGCTTGACTCCGACGATCATGCAGAACAGCGTTGCCAAAGGATGCAGCCCGACCTGCTTGCCGACGATCTTCGGCTCGATAATATTCCGGATCACGGTAATGACGGCATACAGCACGATCAGACCGATAGCCAGAGTATATTGCTGCTGAACGAGTGCGAGCAGCGACCAGGGAAGAACCACCGCTCCGGTGCCGAGTACCGGAAGAATATCCACAATGGCGATCAGCGCCGCGACACCGATCGCGTTCGGAACCCGCAGGATCAGCAGGCCGACGGAAAGCTCGGCAAAGGTGATCGTCATAATGCAGAGGTAGGAAAGCAGAAGCTTGAACACCGTTCCCACCAGATAATTCTTTACGTCAAACAGAATGGTGCGCATCCGGTCATTCAGCTGCCTTGCAAAAAACGAAGTGATCACATAATAATCCGCAGCAAAAAAGAACGAGGAGATCACGGTGACCAACAGGCTGATTAAAAAACCGGGGATTCCCGTTGCAACGGAGGAAAGGAAATTGAGCGCGCCGGTCGAGACGCTTGTCAGCAGACCGGAAAGGGAATCGATCCATTTGGTCTGCAGGTTATTGAGCGTTCCGACCAGAGAGGGGGAGATTTTGCCCAACGTAGATTCCAGCCACGAAAACAGAGAAAGAAACGCCGGTTTTAAACTGTCCTCATAGAATACCGGCAGCCCGCTCACTGCGTTTTTTAAAAACAGATACATCCTTGTACCCAGAAAGAAGAGCAAAACGCCGAGGAGCAAATAAAACAGAACGGTGACGGCAACCGCGACAATCTTTCGATTGATTCGCGTCTGGTCAGCCAACAGGTTCACCAGCGGCTTTAAAATGAAGGCAAATGTAAAGCCGATCAGGAACGGCATAATATAAAAAATCAGATTTTTGAAACAAAAATATACGACTAAAGCAAGAATTGCAAAGTAAACAAAATTAATAATAAACCGTTTTCGTTTTTCAATCGTTTCCAGCGTCACAGCTTGTCCTTCTTTCGTTCGTATCCTTTTTATCATTATACCGGATAATCGGCAAAACAACAATCGCTTTTCCCTTGTTTTGCAGGATGATAATGTAAAATTTCTGCAGCGTTTTGCGCCAACCTGCGAAGGCTTTTTTGATTCACATTTTCAAAACACAAGACATATGATAAAGGGACCGGAAGAAAGAGATGGAAAGAAAGGGGCAGAGAATATGGCTGAGATCAATCGTTTTGCTGTTATCGGAGGAGATCTGCGCCAGGCTTATTTGGCGCAGTCCAT
>JAQXJH010000042.1 GCA_029008595.1 Bacillota bacterium | reverse complement strand
GTTTCCCAGCCGAATACCTTCTTGTACTCGCCGTCAACGGTGGCCATTACCTTGGGTGCGTGCTTTGCGCCCCACTGAGTGAACAGGTGAGAGATTTCGATATACTCAACGCCCTGACGGTCAAGGATGTCAATCCAGCGGCCGAGCTTATCAAAGCCGAACGACCACTTGCCGTCATTCTGGAATACGTCAACCAGCTGAACGGTGGTGCGTTCTCCGCCGACTGCCGTATCGAGCGGCTGGGTAAAGGTCGGCGTCAGGATCATGTTGATCCCGCGCGAGGCTGCCGTGCGGCGAAAGCTTTCCAGAATGCGCCAGTGTTCTTCGGAAAAAGCGGGGACCCGGTAATAATCGGCCAGACAGTCGGCGTGGAACCACTCCGTGCGGAGCAGCGTCTGTTCCGGCAGTTCCGCTGCAAATACGGTGACAGCCGTCTGCGCCGAAACGGGCTGTACCGCCGCGTCCCACGGCCCGGTGACCTGTTCGACCGTTACGGTGACGGGGTATTCACCGGCAGGGGTGTCCGCCGTCGTTTCCACATCGATCCAGAACGCTTTCCACCACGCGTTGAGCCGCGTTTCGCCGTCCGGCATTTCCCGCAGGATATCCGGGAAAAGCCCGGGAGCCGTGCGCTCGTAATTATCGTCGAGCTGCGTCGGGTGGCAGGGATAATTGGAGGGCGCCGCAACGACCTCGCGCAGGCGGACGGAAACGCCCGGCGCCGCTGCCGCCGAAATTTTTGCTTTGCCCGCAGCGCCGCAAAGGCGCACGGCGGCCTGGAACGAAACGGTCTCGCCGCGCAGCGCCGTCAGCTTTCCGCATTCCGGCTTTGCCTGCGGCTCTTCGTCCGGAAACACGCGGCACAGCGAACTGACGATTTTGATCTGATAACTGTTCTCCATAAAATATTCCTCCTCCGGTCATGGAATTTGAGTGGGAGCGATGCTGACTGAGGGTACTTTCCTGTTCATTATATCGTGTATGCGCCGCCCCCGCAAGGCAGGAATTGCGCAACAACATGGACAAAACGACGGAAAGAGAAAAAAGGCAATATTGTGCGTAACTGAAGCAAGATTTTTTCTTTTGTTTTGCGCGCAAAGCTTTATAATGAATGATGGATGCGGCAATTTTCAAAAACCGCAAATGATGCAGGAATGAAAGGATGACTTGCAATGGCAAAAATCAAAGTCGGTATTATCGGCGTGGGCAATATTGCCGAAAGCCATATCAACGGCTATCTGCACAACCCGGATGTGGAGCTTTACGCGTTTTGCGATATCAACGAAGAGCGCCTGAAAGCAAAGGGCGAAAAATACGGTGTGACCCGTCTGTTCACCGATAAAGACGAAATGCTCAAGCTCAGCGAGATCGACGCGGTGAGCGTCTGCACCTGGAATGCGGCGCATGCCGAATGCACCATCGCAGCGCTGAATGCAGGCAAAAACGTGCTTTGCGAAAAGCCGATGGCAATGAATGCCGAGCAGGCCCTTGCGATGCAGGCAGCGGCCGAAAAGAGCGGCAAGCTGCTGATGATCGGCTTTGTCCGCCGTTACGGGAACGACTGCAAAATTCTGAAGGACTTTATCGACAACGGCTACATGGGCGATATTTATTACACCAAGGCAACCTATCTGCGCCGCAACGGATGCCCCGGCGGCTGGTTCGGCGACAAATCCCGTTCCGGCGGCGGCCCGCTGATCGATCTCGGCGTTCATGTGATCGATCTGACCCGTTATCTGGCGGGCTGCCCGAAGCCGGTTTCCGTCTTCGGCGCAACGTTCAACAAGCTGGGCAACCGTCCGGGCGTCAAAAAGGATCCCGGCTCCTATCGCGCATCCGACGCGAACGACGATGTTTTTGACGTCGAGGACTTTGCCTCCGCCATGGTGCGCTATGACAACGGAATGGTGCTTTCCATCGAAGCCGCGTTCAGCCTGAACCTGAAGTCGGATACCGGCACCATCGAGCTGTTCGGCACCAAGGCCGGCGCAAAGCTTTCGCCGGAGCTTGAGATCTACACGAACATGAACGGCTATATGACGAACGTTCAGCTGACGATGCCGACGGCGCTTTCGTTCAACGGTCTGTTCGAAAACGAGATCAACCATTATGTCGACTGCGTGAAAAACGGAACAAAGTGCGTTTCTCCTGCAGAAGACGGCGTGATGCTGATGAAGATCCTCGACGCGATCTATGAATCGGCGCGCACCGGCCACGAGGTAATGATCGAGGCCTGACAGCTCCCTCCTGCATAAACAGAACCGGAAACGGCTTCAGAGCGCGGGCATTTGCCGCTGCTCTGAAGCCGTTTTTTGCTTGATGGATCGTTTACCCCGCGGCTGCCGTGCAGAGTCTGGTTTTTCTTCCGGAATGTCATACACATCCTGTTTTGTGCTTGTGATTCCGCGCAGCTGCAGCCGCGGCAAAGACCTCCGGCCATCGCCTGATCGTGATGACCGGAGATTTTTTCTGCTTTTTTGTTGCATTTCGCGCACTGCCGGGATATACTGTGGTATGTTGAAAAATTGCATCGAAACGGCCGGAGCCGGATAACATACCGTCGGGCGCCGGAGCGGCGAAAGGAATGGTTCCCTGTATGATTTACAACAATGTGCTTGAGGCGATCGGTCACACGCCGATGATCCGGCTGCAGAGAATGGGAGATCCCGGCGGGGCCGAGATCCTGGTGAAATATGAAGGACTGAACGTCGGCGGATCGATCAAGACCCGGACGGCCTTCAATATGATCCTCGACGCCGAAAGGCGCGGCGTCATCCGTCCCGATACGATCATCGTGGAGCCGACCAGCGGCAACCAGGGCATTGGCCTTGCGCTGGTCGGTGCGATCCGCGGCTACCGCACCATTATCATCATGCCGGATTCCGTCAGCCGGGAACGCAGGCTTCTGGTCCGTCATTACGGCGCCGAGGTGCGGCTGGTTCACGACGCGGGCAACATCGGCGAATGCATTGCAGAATGCGTGCGCACCGCGCAGCAGATGGCCGCGGAGGATCCGCGCGTTTTTATTCCGCAGCAGTTTGAAAACAACGCCAATCCGCAGGTACACCGCCACCACACGGCGCTGGAGATCATGGAGAAGGTCGGCGGGCCGATCGACGGCTTCTGTTCCGGCGTCGGTACCGGCGGAACGATCACCGGCATCGGCGAGGTGCTCAAGGCGCAGAACCCCGGGATCGTGATCTGGGCGGTCGAACCGGAAAATGCCGCGATCCTGGCCGGCGGAACCGTCGGTACTCACCTGCAGATGGGCATCGGCGACGGGCTGATCCCGAAGATTCTGAACACGGGGATCTATGAGGACGTCTGCATCATTTCCGACGAGGAAGCGATCCGCACCGCGCAGGAGCTTGCCCGGCTGGAAGGGCTGATGTGCGGGATCTCCAGCGGAACGAATGTGGCCGCGGCGATCCGGCTGGCGAAAAAACTCGGGCCGGGCAAAACGGTGGTCACCGTCTTGCCGGATACCGCCGAGCGCTATTTTACGACCCCTCTGTTCGATGAAGACTGACCTGTATCAAAACAGAAAACAGCAGCGCCTGCCTTTTGTTCCGGCAGGCGCTGCTGTTTTTTACGGAAAGAGAGGGAATTTACCGGTCGGTGATCTCGCTGTGGAATTCCTGCAGCGATTTCACGCCGGTCTTGCCGCCCTGCACCGCACGGATGCCTTCCGCGGAGGCTTTTGCGGCGGCCATGGTGGTCATGTAAGGCACGCGGCCCTTGATGGCGGCTTTGCGGATGTAGCTGTCATCCACGGCGCCGCGTTTGCCGAACGGCGTATTGATGATGAAATCGATCTTGCCGTTGGTGATGGCGTCCAGAATGTTCGGGCGCCCTTCGTTGATCTTGGCGATCGGTTCAGCGTCGATTCCGGCTGCCTGAATTGCTTTGCAGGTTCCTCCGGTGGCAAGGATGCGGAAGCCGCACTCGGCAAAGGCTTTGGCTACGGCGGGCAGCTCGTCCTTATCGCGGTCGCTGACGCTGATCAGAACCGTTCCCGAAAGCGGCAGACGGCTGTTGGCGGCCTCCTGCGCCTTGTAAAACGCCTCGCCGACGTTGTCCGCCAGACCGAGCACCTCGCCGGTGGAACGCATCTCCGGCCCGAGCAGCGGGTCGACCTCGGGGAACATATTGAACGGGAAAACGGCTTCCTTTACGCCGTAATGGGCAAATTTCTTCTCACGCAGAGACGGCACCGGGGAAGGACGTCCCGTCAGCGGCGCAGTCATGATGTCGGTGGCGATACGCACCATGTTGATATCGCAGACCTTGGAAACGAGCGGCACGGTGCGGCTGGCGCGCGGATTTGCTTCCAGCACATAAACGACGCCGTCCTCGATCGCATACTGCATGTTCATCAGGCCGACCACATGCATCTCCTGCGCGATGCGGCAGGTGTAGTCGCGGATGGTGGCGAGCTGGCTTTCCGTCAGGTTTTTGGAAGGCAGAATACAGGCGGAATCGCCGGAATGCACGCCCGCAAGCTCAATGTGCTCCATCACCGCCGGAACAAAGACGTGCGTGCCGTCGCTGATGGCATCGGCTTCGCATTCGGTCGCGTTGTGCAGGAAGCGGTCGATCAGGATCGGCCGGTCGGGCGTGACGCCGACGGCCGCGTTCATGTAAAACGTCATCGCTTCATCGTCATGTACGACTTCCATGCCGCGGCCGCCCAGAACGTAGGACGGGCGCACCATGACCGGGTAACCGATGCGGTTGGCGATCGTCAGCGCTTCTTCCACGGTCGTTGCCATCCCGCTCTGAGGCATCGGGATCCCGAGACGATCCATCAGCTTGCGGAACCGGTCGCGGTCTTCGGCAAAATCGATCATTTCCGGCGTTGTGCCGAGAATGTTCACGCCGTTCTTTTTCAGTTCGGCGGCAAGGTTCAGCGGCGTCTGGCCGCCGAACTGCGCGATCACGCCGACCGGCTTTTCCTTGTGGTAAATGCTCAGAACGTCTTCGACTGTCAGAGGCTCAAAATAGAGCTTGTCGGAGGTGTCGTAATCGGTGGAAACGGTCTCGGGGTTGCAGTTGACGATGATCGTTTCAAAGCCGAGCGCTTTCAGCGCTTTGGCGGCATGTACACAGCAGTAGTCGAATTCGATTCCCTGGCCGATCCGGTTCGGGCCGCCGCCGAGGATCATGATCTTCGGGCGGTCGCTCGGCGCGGGGCTTTCGTCCTTCATATGGTAGCTGGAGAAATAGTAAGCGGCGTTTTCCGTGCCGCTGACATGAACGCCTTCCCAGGCTTCGGTGATGCCGAAGCCGGTGCGGGCCGAACGGATCTCCGCTTCCGGCAGGCTGAGAAGCTTTGCAAGATACTGGTCGGAAAAGCCGTCCTGCTTTGCAGAACGGAGAACCTTCTCCGGCGGGATCTGCCCGGCGTATGCCTTCAGCGCCTCTTCCTCCTCCACAAGCTCCTTCATCTGCGTCAGGAACCAGCGGTTGATCTTTGTCAGCTGATAAAGCGTTTCAATGTCGGCGCCCTTGCGCAGCGCTTCGTACAGAATGAACTGGCGTTCGCTGGTGGGAACATTCAGCATCGAAAGCAGCTCTTCCTTCGTTTTGCTGCCGAAATCCTTTGCACCGCCCAGTCCGGAACGGCCGGTTTCCAGGCTGCGGATCGCTTTCTGGAACGCTTCCTTGTACGTTTTTCCGATACTCATCACTTCGCCGACGGCGCGCATCTGCGTTCCCAGCTTGTCTTCGGCGCCTTTGAATTTTTCAAACGCCCAGCGGGCAAATTTGATGACGACATAATCGCCGGACGGAACGTATTTATCCAGCGTTCCGCATTTTCCGCAGGGGATCTCGTCCAGCGTCAGTCCGCAGGCCAGCATCGCGGAGACCAGCGCGATCGGGAAACCGGTCGCCTTGCTGGCCAGAGCAGAGGAGCGGGAGGTGCGCGGATTGATCTCGATCACGACGATGCGGTCGGAAACCGGATCGTGCGCAAACTGTACGTTCGTTCCGCCGATAACGCCGATGTTTTCCACGATCTTATAGGCCTGCTCCTGCAGCCTGCGCTGCACGGACGGCGAAACGGTGAGCATCGGCGCCGCGCAGAAGGAGTCACCGGTATGAACGCCCATCGGGTCGATATTTTCAATGAAGCAGACGGTGATCATATTGCCTTTTGCGTCTCGGACAACTTCCAGCTCCAGCTCTTCCCATCCAAGGACGGATTCCTCCACCAGAACCTGACCCACAAGGCTGGCCTGCAGTCCGCGAGCGCAGACTGTCTTCAGTTCGTCCACGTTGTACACCAGTCCGCCGCCGGCGCCGCCCATGGTGTAGGCCGGGCGCAGCACGACCGGATAACCGAGCTTGTCGGCGATCTGCACGGCCTCGTTGACGGAATAGGCCACTTCGCTGAGCGCCATTTCGATCCCGAGCGAATTCATCGTATTCTTGAACTCAATGCGGTCCTCGCCGCGTTCAATGGCGTCCACCTGAACGCCGATGACCTTCACCTGGTATTTTTTCAGTACACCGGCCTTGGCAAGCTCTGCGCAGAGATTCAGCCCGGACTGGCCGCCGAGGTTCGGCAGCAGCGCATCGGGACGCTCCTTTTCAATGATCTGCGTCAGCCGTTCGCAGTTGAGCGGTTCAATATAGGTGACGTCGGCCGTCTCGGGGTCGGTCATGATCGTTGCAGGGTTGGAATTGACCAGCACGATCTGGTATCCAAGCTTGCGCAGAGCCTTGCATGCCTGTGTACCGGAATAGTCAAATTCGCACGCCTGCCCGATGATGATCGGGCCCGATCCGATGATCAGGATTTTGTTGATATCTGTTCGCTTCATAATCAGTCTCCTTTGCCTGCTGAATATTGAAAAAGGGGCACGGAAGACCCGTGTCCCGATCTTACTGCGGAACGTCCTGCGGGCGGTTCTCATAATTGTAAACGATCCACTTGGCCGCGACGAGCAGCGATTCGGCCGTATAGGGCAGAACATAGATCAGCGGGAACGCAAACACACAGAGCAGCGCCCAGCCGAAGAAGGAAAGCAGAAGCCGCACCATGTGCATCTTATAGCCGTTCATTGCGCAGACGGAAAGCCGGATGCTGTCCGCTGCAGCGCCGCGGGTGACAAACAGAAACGGCGCGGCAAAATACTGCAGCACGCGGTTGGCAAACAGGATCACGCCGCCAAGCTCCAGAATCCCGCCGAGCACACCGAGCAGGTTTGCGGCGGCTTTCGGGAAAACGAGCATCCCGTTTTCCGCCAGCACCGAAACGCCGGCGGCTGCGGCTCCCGGCAGAAAACAAAGCACTGCCCATCCGGCGATCCGCAGAAAAAACGCGCAGGAAAACCGGAATGCTGCGCCGTAATTGGCGGGGAGGAAATATTCAAACACGGCTCCGGCGTCCGGCCGTTCCCCGCGGGCCAGAAGGCTCAGACAGCGGATTAATCCCAGCCAGAGCGGCGCGAGCAGCAGCAGCGCCAGCACCGCGCAGACGGCAGGGACAAGGAAAAAGCCCGCCAGCTGAAGCGCGCCGGCCCGGGCGGCAGCGGTAAGATCCATCATGCCGAACGAGGTCATCAGCCCGGTCAGATAATAGCCAAGCTCGGCGAGCAGGGCGATCACAAAGTTCCCGGCGATCAGAATGCCGGTGATCCCCATCGCGGGGCCCCAGTTTCCGCGCAGTCTGCCCCGGGCCTCGGCCCGGATACGTTGGTTCTGATTCATTGCCATGCTCCTTCCTTGCTGCGGCGCGGCAAAAAGTGTTTCGGGCGGATCACAGCTTTGCCAGCTGTTCACAGACGAGCGCGCCCATCGCTTTGCAGCCGACAGAGGGCAGCGCCGGATCGGCAATATCTCCGGTGCGGGCAATGCGCAGCGAGGCGTTGACGGCGGCCTCAATTTCGTCGGCGGCCTTTGCCTCTCCAAGGGAATAGCGCAGCATCATCGCGGCGGAAAGGATCGCCGCAAGAGGATTCGCAACGTCCTGCCCGGCAATGTCCGGCGCGGAGCCGTGGATCGGTTCATAAAGGCCGAATCCACCGCCCGCAAGGCTTGCCGAAGCGAGCATCCCGATGGAGCCGCTGATCATGGAAAGCTCGTCGGAAAGAATGTCGCCGAAAATGTTCGAGGTAAGGATCACATCAAACTGCCCCGGATTGCGCACCAGCTGCATGGCGCAGTTATCAACGTACATGTGGGAAAGTTCCACCTCGGGGTATTCCTTTGCGATGCGGATGACCGTTTCGCGCCAGAGACGCGAGCTTTCCAGAACGTTGGCCTTGTCCACGGAGCAGACCTTTCTGCGGCGCTTCATCGCCATGTCAAAGCCGACGCGGGCAACGCGTTCGATCTCGGGGACGGAATAGCGCTCGGTGTCAAACGCGGAAACGACGCCGTCTGCTTCCTCACGGCCGCGTGTTCCGAAATAGATGCCGCCGGTCAGTTCGCGCACGACCAGAACGTCCAGTGCTTCGCCGATGATATCGGCGCGCAGCGGGGAAGCGGCGCGCAGCGGTTCAAAGATCTGCGCAGGGCGCAGGTTTGCAAAAAGCCCCAGCGCGCTGCGGATGCCGAGCAGACCGGCTTCCGGACGCTGATTGCCGGGCAGCTTGTCCCACTTGTAGCCGCCCACGGCGCCGAGCAGCACCGCGTCGCTCTTCCGGCAGCTTTCCACCGTTGCGGCGGGCAGCGGCTCGCCGGCGGCATCGATTGCACAGCCACCGAGCAGCGCTTCGTCATAAGTAATGCCGAAGCCGTGTTTCCGGGCGGCAGCGTCCAGCACACGGCAGGCTTCGGTCACGATCTCCGGACCGATTCCGTCGCCTTTCAGCACAGTAATCCGATAATTTTTCATAACAGGATCATCCTTTCGGTAAATTGACTGCATCATTCCTGCGGCAATTTTGCGCAGGCCCGGATCCGCTTATTGATATGGCTCCCAATTGTCGCGGTCCGGCTCCTCTTCGGGGCGCGTGGGGCCAAAGCTGCGCTCGGCAGCTTCGCGGCCAAGGTCGGCGGCGAAGCGCGCCTCGTCGTTCGGGTCGGAAAATTCCGCGCCGGGGATCGTATCATAAACCTCCACCTTATTGCCGTTCATCCAGATTCCCGGCATGATGCGGATGGAGTAGCCTTCGCCGGGCGGGGTGATCCAGTCGTAAAAATTTGCTTCCGGAAGCCCGTAAGCGGCCAGCAGATTCATGATTACACCGCCGTGCGTCATGATGACCGCAGAGGTCACCTGCGAACGGATCATTCCGTCGACGATGGTTTCAAACGTGGAACGGATGCGGGCAAGCATCTCCTGAGCGCTTTCGCCGCCGGGCGGGGTGACGTCGGCGCTGTGGTCGAGCCATTTTTCGAACAGCGGATCGCCCTTCAGCTCCTCCGCCGTTTTGCCCTCCCATTCGCCGAAATCGATTTCGTCAAAGCCCGGAACCTCGTAGCAGTCTTCTCCGGGGTAAAGAATATGCATGCTCTGAATGCAGCGCAGCCGCGGGCTGGTATAATACACCTCGGCCTTGGGGTATGCGCCCGTTGCCGCCAGCTTTTTCAGCGTTTCGACGCCTTCCGGAGCAAGCGGAACGTCCGTTCTGCCGATATATTGCCCGTTCAGGTTGGCCGCTGTCACGCCGTGGCGGAGCAGATGGATCTGATAACTCTGCAATTTGATTCGTCCTTTCCTTGTGCCGTGCTTCCCAAAAGAGACAGGCCAAATGATTTTTCAATCCGCAGCATTCATAAAGTTGCGGTCTTATTTTTGTTCAAAGGGGAAAAATGTTCCTCCTTCTGTCGCAATTTGATATTTTTCAGCTGAAAAGCCTTTACAAATTGTTAACAATCAGGTATACTCTACGTGTTGTAGACCCGGTTCGGATACAGAAATCGCTGTTTCTGCAATTCCGCCGGCAGAAAGGGATGTCATCACCGTGAACGAAGCGTTTCCTCGAATTCTCACCCTGCTCCGCAAGGAAAAAGGGATCAGCCAGAAAAAGGCTGCCGAAGACCTCGGTATTTCTCAGGCGCTGCTTTCGCACTATGAAAAGGGGATCCGGGAATGCGGGCTGGATTTTCTGGTGCGCTCCGCCGATTACTATCAGGTCTCGTGCGATTACCTGCTGGGCCGCACACCCGACCGCACCGGCGCGGTGCTGACGGTGGATGACCTGCCGGACGCCGATTTTCAGAATACGGACAAGGTGTTCAAGGGCAGCGTGCTGGCGGTGCTGAACAAAAAGCTCGTCACCAATTCCCTTACGATCGTGTTTGACCTTTTGCAGAAATGCGGAAACAAAGCGCTGACCACAGAGCTTTCTTCATTTTTGATGCTTGCGGTTTATCTTGCGTTCCGCACGATTTACAATACCGAGCCCAAAAACCCGCAAAGCGCGTTCAGCGTTCCGCGCGGCCTTGCTACCGGGTGGACCGAAGGCGAAATGCTGCGGACGCTGGCCTGTGCGGAAGGGATCATCTCCGGCGAAAACGGCGGCAGAACCCCCCGCATGGAACCGGGCGAGCGGCTTTCGATCACGCCCGAGGCGCTCAAGGAGCAGTACCCTTATTTTTATCAGTCGCTTTCCAATCTGGTGCAGCGCGCCGAAGCCCTGCTGGCAGAAAAAACGCAGTCTTCTGCAAAATGACCGATATTTTATTTATTGTACCACGCTTTGTTCCAAAAAGGAACACTTTTTTGCGGCAAAAACAAATCGCGGGCGGCGGAATTCGCAAATATTCCGTCGCTTGTTTTATCCGATCGGAATTTTCTTCCGCCTGCGGACAGGTGTCCGGCCGGGCGGTGGTTGGAACACAGAAGGGAAGTGCAGAGGATGCGGAAAGAATCCGAAATGCTGGCGCTGATCCGCCGTACCGCGCAGAACGACGGTAGGATCCGCGCAGCGTGGCTGAACGGCTCCAGAGCCAATCCGGCGGCGCAGAGGGATGCGCTGCAGGATTATGACGTCGTTTTTGTCGTTTCGGAGCTTGCCCCGCTGTGCAGCATGGCGCACTGGGAACAGCAGTTCGGTGCGATCGCCGTTGCGCAGGAGCCGGATGATTCCGTGCTTTTTCCGGGAGAGGCCGAGGAGGGACGGTATGCGTTCCTGATGCAGTTTGCCGACGGCGTGCGCATTGACCTGACGCTGATGACGGTCGAAAAGGCCGCACGGAATTTCGGCACCGACGGGCAGACCCTACTGCTGCTCGATAAGGACGGAGCGCTCCCCGCCCTGCCCGCGCCGACGGATCGGGAGTACTGGATCCGGAAGCCGGACGAACGCCGTTTTGCCGCCTGCTGCAACGAGTTTTACTGGGTCGCGCCGTACGCGGCGAAGGGTCTCTGGCGCGGCGAGCTGCTTTATTCTCTGGAGATGCTCAACAGCGGCGTGCGCCCGATGCTGATCCGGATGCTGGAATGGAAGGCCGGGATCCTGACGGGCTTTTCCTGCTCTGCCGGCAAATGCGGCAAGCTGCTGCCGAAACTGCTGCCGGAAGAGGATGCAGAAGAGCTGCTGGCGGTCGGCTGCCGGACGGACGCCGCGGAGCAGTGGGACGCGCTGGAACGGATGATGCGCCTGTTCGGACGGACGGCGCGCTTTGTGGCGCAGGCGCTGCACTTTACGTTCCGAGAAGAGGAAGAGCGGGGTTCGCGCCGTGTGATCGCCATGATAAAGGAAGACCGCCTGTTTGCTTCGGAAGCAGAGCGCGCGGCCTTTGCGGAGGA
Organism: Bacillota bacterium; assembly: GCA_029008595.1. GTDB lineage: Bacteria > Bacillota > Clostridia > Oscillospirales > Acutalibacteraceae > CAKXIK01. The sequence continues at coordinate 23,795 of JAQXJH010000042.1, read as the reverse complement.
TGCGCGGCGGGCCGCTTTCTTTGACCCGGAGGCGCCGCTGGTCACGCGCGGGCAGGTTTTGCCGGATCCCGCCGCAAAGCCGGCCGCCATTCCGCTGGAGGTGGAACGCAAATTTGCGCTCTCCGGCTTTCCGGATCTGCCGGAGCGTTCGCGCAGCCGACTGCGACAGGGGTATCTTTCCACTTCGCCGGTGGTGCGCATCCGCAGCAGGGAAACGCCCGGCGGAGCCGTTTCCTGCCGCATCTGTGTCAAGGGCAGGGGCGGCCTTGTCCGGACCGAGGTGGAACAGGAGATCAGCCTTGAAAAGTTTCAGGCGCTTTGCACGCTGCTGCCGGCCGAACCGGTGGAAAAGGAACAGCGTACCTATACGCTGCCGGACGGTCATGTGCTGGAGTGCAACTGTGTGGAACAGGGAAAGTACTGGTATGCCGAGGTGGAGTTTGCTTCGGAACAGGAAGCGGCGGAATTTGTTCCTCCGGCCTTTCTGGGAGAAGAACTGACCGGGCGGCCCGGTTTTTCCATGAGCGAATACTGGAATCAAAAACTGAAAGGGAGCAATGCAGAATGAACAATCCATATGTAGGCAGCAGCACACAGATTTACGGGGTGGAAGAACACCGGCTCGTCGGCGGCAAAGGCGACGGCATGCGCCTGTTTGAGATCCGCAACGGCTCCGGGCTGGAGCTGACGGTTTCGGCCGACCGCTGCGCGGATATTTCCCGTGCATCGCTCAACGGCGTGAATCTGAGCTGGTTTTCGCCGGTCGGTTATGTTGCGCCGGCCTATTACGATGATCGCGGGCTGAATTTCCTGCGTTCCTTCACCGGCGGGTTCCTGACGACGTGCGGTCTTACCGCGGCCGGAAATCCCTGTTCGGATGCCGGTGAGGAGGTCCCGCTGCACGGCCGCATTGCAAATGTGCCCGCCGACCACATTTATTATACGGAAGACGACCGCGAGCTGTGCCTGTATGCGACGATCCGCCAGACGTCCGTTTTTGCCGAAAAGCTGGTGCTCAACCGGAAGATCACCTGCCCGATCGGCGAAAACAGAATGATCCTGACCGATACGATCGAAAATCAGGGAGACAACCGCGAGCCGCTGATGATGCTTTACCATATGAATATGGGATATCCGCTGCTGGACGAAGACGCCGAGCTGACGATCCCGTCGGATTCCGTTGTCCCGCGGGACAGCCGCGCTGCCGAGGGGATCGATTCCTGGAACCGGATGCTGAAGCCGGAGGCAAATTTTGTGGAGCAGTGCTATTACCATACCTTTGCCGGGGAAAGCGGTTCCGCCCAGCTGATCAACCGCAAAGCGGGCGTCGGCGTTAAAATTTCGTTCCCGACCGATCCGTTCTGCTGCTTTACGCAGTGGAAGCAGATGGGACGGCACGCTTATGTCCTCGGACTGGAGCCGGGCAACTGCACGCCGGACGGGCGCGACGTTCTCCGCTGCGAAGGCAAGCTCAAGTTCATTGAACCGGGCGAACGGAAGACCTTCTGCCTCACGGTCGATTTTCTGACGGTCTGACGCCGTACCCCGGAAACGAACAGATCATGCCGCGGATCCTGCGGCGGAAAGAAAGGGACGGTCATGACAATGAAAATGAAAAAACTGATCGCAGCAGTCTGTGCGGCGCTCTGTCTCTGCTTTGCCGGAACAGCGGCGCTCGCGGAAGATTCGGCTCAGAATACTTACACGATTGAAGACGCGGAGCTGTCGTTTACCTTTGCGCCCGAGGGTGACTGGTACGTTCTGATGCGGGATAATCTGGAGGATAACGATTTCCTGTTCGATTATGGTCAGGATGCGGATGATCTGCTCAGCAGTCTGGAAAGCGGCAATATTTACTTTGACGCATTTGACTATGACATTACCTGCGAACTGGTGATCTCCAGCGTTTATGTCGGATATCCGCGCAGCATGAAGACGCTGCACAGCATGGATCTCGATGAGATCGTTGACCAGATGCTCGGGCTGGAAGATCTGCAGGACGCCGGAGTCCGTATGAACGATTATCGTCTGGAGACCGTCGGCGGTCAGGAATATCTCCGGCTTGATTTCACGAGAAATGCCGACATGGAAACGGTTTACGGACGGCAGTACACGACCGTGGTCGGCGGCCGGATCTTCAATTTTACCATGACTTCGTACACCGGGGACGAGCTTGACAGTGCGATGAAAGTCGTTCTCAGCGATGTGCTTCTTTCGGTGCAGTATACCGGCGGCGCGGACTGGGTCGCCGTTGCCGTGGTCGCAGCCATTTTTGCCGTGCTGGTCGTGCTGATCGTGCTGCTGGCAGTCCGCCATTCCAAAAAGAAGCGGGAACGTCAGGCGGCGGTTTCCGCTCTGTACGGCGGCGTTCCGCCGATGGCTCCCTACGGTCAGCCCGCGCAGCCGTACGCTCCGCAGCCGGGCGTCCCTTCCGCGCCGCCGATGGCTCCCTACGGTCAGCCCGCGCAGCCGTATGCTCCGCAGCCGGGCGTTCCTTCCGCGCCGCCGATGGCTCCCTACGGTCAGCCCGCGCAGCCGTACGCTCCGCAGCAGAATGTTCCCCCGGCGCCGGCCGCAGAACGATCTGCCGAGCAGCAGGGCGAGGCAGAGGAACACAGCGGCCATTGCTGCGCCTGCGGTTCCCCGCTGAAGCCGGGCAGCCATTTCTGTGACCAATGCGGCATGCGCAATGATTGAGAAATGGACATGCAGGAAAACGCAGGACAAAAACAGGCAGCGGGCGGACAATGAAGCGGTTCCGTCAGAAGAAGGAGAATGAGAAAATGCTCAGCTGTATGACACGGCCGCTGCGCGGCATTCTGTTCGACAAGGACGGAACTCTGCTGGATCTGGAATCGCTGTGGCGCCCCGCTGCGGAGCAGACGATCGATGCAGTGCTCCGGAAATACTGCGGGGGCAGCCCGCTGCTCCGCGGGGAAATGCTGTGTTCCGTCGGAATATCCGGCGGAAAGGCGCAGCCGGAAAGCCCTCTGGTGGCGGGCACCAACGAAGACGTTGCGCTTGCCATCCGTTCCGTTCTGCAGCGGCACGGCATTCCGACAGAGGAGACGTTTGCCGGTGAAACGGCCGGCTTTCTGACCGCATGCGCCGGCAGTGAAGCTGCCAACGTCTGCCCGACCTGCCCCGGGCTGCCGGAGCTTCTGCAAAAGCTGCGCGCCCGCGGGTGCGTGCTGGGGTTGGCGACCTCCGACCGGCCGGAAAGCGCCCTGCGCCATCTGCAGCAGCTCGGGATCCGGCAGGAATTTTCCTTCTTCGGCACCGACGACGGAACCTGCCGCCCAAAGCCTGCGCCGGATCTTATCAACGCCTTCTGCAGCCGCTTCGGTCTTTTGCCGGAGGAATGCGCCGTTGTGGGGGATGCGCCCAACGACATGCGCTTCGCCGCAAACGGCGGCTGTTTCGGGATCTTTGTTGCGCCCGGCGGTTGTGATACGCTTCCGCCCGGCGCGCAGGCTTCCGTCCGCAGTCTTGCCGGGCTGTCGGAGCTGCTGTTCTGAGCTGCGGCCGGTGAGGCGGTTTTGCGGCACGGGAAAACCGTATGGATACGGGGATCGTTTTGCTTCTGAAAAAAACAAAAAATGCGCTGTCCGCAATTTGCCGCGGACAGCGCATTGAAATTCTGGAGGGATTTTTCGGATCAGGCCTTGTTGACGGAACCGAACAGCTCCATTTTTTCCTTGACGGTCTGCTTGATGGCTTCAAAGCCCGGCGCAAGCAGCTTGCGGGGATCAAAGCCCTTGCCCTGCAGATCCTTGCCTGCTTCAATATAGGCGCGGGTCGCAGCAGCAAACGAAAGCTGGCATTCGGTATTGACGTTGATCTTGGAAACGCCGAGATCGATCGCTTTTTTGATCATGTCGTCCGGGATGCCGGTGCCGCCGTGCAGCACGAGGGGCATTGCACCGGTGAGCGCCTGAACGTTTTCCAGAACGTCAAAGCGGAGGCCCGGCCAGTTTGCCGGATATTTGCCGTGAATGTTGCCGATGCCGGCAGCCAGCATCGTAACGCCGAGGTCGGCGATCATTTTGCATTCCTTCGGGTCGGCACATTCGCCCATCCCGACAACGCCGTCTTCCTCGCCGCCGATGGAACCGACTTCGGCTTCGATGGACATCCCCTTGTCGCGGGTGATCGCAACCAGCTCTTTCGTTTTCTCAATGTTCTCGTCGATCGGGTAATGGGAACCGTCGAACATGATGGAGGAGAAGCCGGCTTCGATGCAGGCTTTAGCGCCTTCATAGGTGCCGTGGTCCAGGTGCAGCGCCACCGGAACGGTGATGCCCAGCGAATCGATCATCGCCTTGACCATGGCGGCAACGGTCTTGAACCCGCACATGTATTTGCCGGCGCCTTCGGAAACGCCGAGGATCACCGGGGAATTGCATTCCTGCGCGGTGAGCAGAACGGCCTTTGTCCATTCCAGATTGTTGATGTTGAACTGACCGACCGCATAGTGGCCTGCCTTTGCTTTGGTCAGCATTTCTTTTGCAGAAACCAGCATAAGAAACTTCCTCCGTTTTTCTGATAAAATTTTAACTATTTTTTATTATACCCGATTGCGGACAAAAATCAAGCCGGAAGCATGGCTTCGGCAAAAAATTCGCAATTTTTTCACATCCGGACGCTCTGCGCACCATCAAATTTTATGCGCTTTCGGTGCGCAGGTTGAATTCGGCGAAGCGGCATGCTACAATAGAAAAAAGTTTGCGCGAGGATATTTGATGCGCCGGGTGCCGCAAACGGCACGGATTTTTCCGGCACAGCTTTGTCGGAAGCGGATCACGGAAAGGAAATGGTGTTAAGGATGGCAAGCGCGGAAAAACAGAAGGTGTTTGACGCCGTAAAAGGAAAGCTGATTGTTTCCTGTCAGGCGTTGGAGGACGAACCCCTGCACAGCTCGTTTATCATGTCGCGTATGGCGCTGGCGGCTTCCATGGGAGGGGCCGGCGGAATCCGCGCCAACACGGTGGAGGATATCACGGAGATCAAAAAGACGGTTTCCCTGCCGGTGATCGGAATCATCAAGCAGGTTTACGCGGACAGCGACGTTTACATCACTCCGACCATGAAGGAGGTCGATGCCCTGGCGGCGTGCGGCGTAAGCATTATTGCAATGGACGCGACCGACCGGCTGCGCACCGGGGGAAAAACGCTGGAAGAAATTTTTGCCGAAGTCCGCGCAAAATATCCGGATCAGATCTTCATGGCGGACTGCTCCTGCTTTGAAGAAGCCAGACATGCCGCGGAGATCGGGTTCGACTGCGTCGGAACGACCATGGCGGGCTATACGCCCTATACAAAGGGTACGGCGCTGCCGGATCTGCCGTTTGTTGCGCGCGCGGCAAGCGAGCTTTCCGTTCCGGTGATCGCCGAAGGCGGCATCCACTATCCGGAGCAGCTGCGCAAAGCGCTGGATGCAGGCGCGTGGTGCGCGGTCGTCGGCGGCGCGATCACCCGTCCGCTGGAGATCACCCGGCGCTTCACTGCGGTGCTGTAAAGCGGAGACGCGGCGGAAAGGAAACGAAATGACCATGAAACAGACCTTTGTGCTGGATATCGGCGGAACGAGCATCAAATACGGCATGATCTCCGCCGAAGGAAGGCTTTTTGACGAAGGGGAGACCCCGACCCATGCCGAAGAGGGCGGCAGAGCGCTGCTCGGGCGGGTGGTCTCGCTTGCGGAGCAGCGCCGCGGTTCGTTTGAAGCAATCGGCGTGTCAACCTGCGGCCAGGTGAACCGCGCCGAAGGCTCCATCCTTTATGCGACGGACAATGTTCCCGGCTACACCGGAACGCAGATCGGCAAAACGCTGCGTGAGGCCTTCGAAGTCCCGGCTGCGGTGGAAAACGACGTCAACGCCGCTGCGCTGGGAGAAGCAAAATTCGGTGCTGCAAGGGACTTTGAAAATTTTCTCTGCGTCACCTACGGCACGGGGATCGGCGGCGCAATCGTGCTGAACGGCCGCCTTTACGCCGGCAGGAACGGCTCGGCAGGGGAGCTTGGCCATATGATCACCCACGCGGGCGGAAAACCGTGCACCTGCGGCGGCCGCGGCTGCTACGAAGCGTATGCCTCCACCGGCGCGCTTTCCCGCATGGCGGCGGAGGCCCTCGGAGGAGAATGGAACGGGCGCTCCCTGTTTGAAGCGCTCCGCGCCGGGGATGATCGCGTGCGCGCGGTGGTGGACGGCTGGTGCGAAGAGGTCGCGGTTGGCCTGGCCTCGCTGGTTCATACGTTTGAACCGGAGGCGATCGTACTGGGCGGCGGCATCATGCGCGAGCCGTATGTGCTGCAGCTGCTGCAGGAGCGCGTCCCGCAGATGGTCATGCAAAGCTTCCGGGGTGTCAGGCTGGTCAGCGCCGCGCTGGGGAATCACGCGGGGCTGTTCGGCGCGTTTGCTTCCGTCAACGGGATCTGACACTGCTGCGTTTTATTCAGCCGTGATGAATTTTTGAAAAAGAGAAAGGAATCGATCGCAACATGAAACGACCCAATGATTATCTTCCGGATCTGATGGAACTGCTCGATTTTCCGGCAGAAGCGCGGACAACGCTCTGCAGCGCGGGAAAAGTGCTGATGGAAAAGCACGAAAAGGCCCTGACGGAGCTTTGCGCCGGGTATATGGAAAACCCCGAGGAAAACGGCGGAGAGGTTTTTGAACGGCTGGACAAGCTTGCGGAGGACTGCGGCATCCACAGCTACACCGCGTCGCTCGTCTTCCTTTGCTGGAACGCGCAGGAGCTGCACGAACGGTACCGCGCACGCGGAATTTCCGACGAAATCTTTCACGATACCATGATGGATCTGCATTACAAGCTGGCGGAATGCCGGAACGTTTATGGGATCTGGGGCGTGTTTACGCGCAACTGGGACGCCGGGTTCTACAGCCTTTCCCGTTTTGCGCTGGGGCGGCTGCAGTATGAGTTTGACAATTTCCGCGGGGAAAGCTACACAGCCGGCGGGATCACCGTGAAAAAGGGCGACCGGGCGCTGATCATGCACATTCCGTCCGCCGGGCCGCTGACCAAAGAGCTGCGCGAGGACAGCTACCGCCGCGCATATGAATTTTACCGCGGGGAATTCCCGGGCAAGCCTGTGCTCTTCACCTGCTATTCCTGGCTGCTTTATCCGCCGCACGATCAGATGCTGCCGAAAACCTCCAACGTCGTGTCGTTCATGCATGACTTTGATCCCATTTTTTCCAAGGAGACCGATACCTTCAGCGATGCATGGCGGATCTACGGCGCCGACGCCCAGAAGCCCATCGACCAGCTGCCGCGCAATACCTCGTTCCAGCGGGCCTATGCCGATTGGCTGCAGAGCGGGCATAAGGCGGGGGTCGGCTACGGAGCGTTTCTGTTTGACGGCAAAAAGTTTATCCGTGCCGCCGGTTCCAGTGAACACCTGTAACAGGATCCTGACGGTCTGCAAAAGTAAAAGAGCCTGCGCTTCCCGTTTTTTTCGGGAACGCAGGCTCTTTGGCATTTTTCTTTCGGTTTCCGGGCGCTCTTATCCGCGCAGCGCGGTGATCAGCAGCATGATGCCGTAAATGACCGGCTGGTGCAGCACATAGATGATCAGCGCATGGCGGCCGATCCAAGAAAAGAACGGGATGCGGCTTTTGTACATGAATTCGGGAAATTTTCCTGCTTTGGCGAACCGGCCGAGAAACGTTCCGGCCAGGAACATGAAGAGCCAGGGCAGAAGCGGAAAATAATCGGCCGAAGCAAAGTCCGGCGCGCGGAAGCCGAACGGAAAGCCGAAGCGGTAATCGGGGCTCATCGCGTTCAGCTGCAGCGCGGGAACACCGGGCAGACCAAGATAGGGAACAGCGCCGAACGCCAGCCCGCAGGAAAAGAAAAACAGAACGGCACAAAGCAGAAAGCCCGGCCAGAACGGGATTTTTGCCAGCGGTTTCTGCAGCGCGCCGAACAGCAGCATGCAGACGGCAAGCAGATGCAGCACACCGAACCAGATGGTCTCCTCCGGTACGACGATCCGCGTGGCGAGCGTAACGATCAGCGCAATGCCGAGCAGCTTTGCGCCGCGCAGCAGATTGCTGCGGGAAAGCTGCGACGATATTCCGGAGATCAGAATGAATGCGGCGGCGAAGTACGGTTCGGCCGGCATAAAAAAGCGAAAGACCTGTGCCATCCAGTCCGTGCCGAATAAAAACGCGATCAGATAAAATGCATGATAGAACACCATGCAGAAAACTGCAAAACCGCGGACTTCGTCCATCAGATGGATCCTGCGCGGCGAAGAGGATGCTGTTTCCATCGGTGCGGTCCTTCCTTTCTTTCTGCTGCGGCGGAATTATTCTGCGCTGCTGCCGAGCTTTTCGGCAACCTGGATCATCACGGCGCATTCCATCCGCTTGCGGAACAGCTCGCAGCCGTATTCATATGTTCCGCGGATGCTTCCGGTCGCGTGGTAAGCGTTTGCAGCGCAGCCGCCGGAGCAGTAAAGCTTTGCCCAGCAATCGCGGCATTCGGGGCGGGCATACGCGTTGCACTGCCGGAATTCCTCGCGCAGCGCGGAATTCGTTACGCCGTCCCAGATGTTGCCGAGACTGTATTTCGGATCCCCGACGAACTGATGGCACGGGAACAGCTCGCCCCACGGGGTGACAGCCATATATTCCGTTCCCGAGCCGCAGCCGGAGATCCGCTTATAAATGCACGGCCCTTCGGTCAGGTCGAGCATATAATGGTAAAAGGTGAAGCCGCGTCCTTCTTTTTTGCGGCGGATCATTTCCCGGGCAAGAATTTCATATTGCTCCATCACGACGGGAAGGTCTTCCCTGGTCAGCGCATACGGATCGCCCGGCGCGCAGACGACAGGCTCCATGCTCAGCTCGGTAAAGCCGAGATCGGCCATGTGGAAAATATCGTTGGTGAAATCGGTATTGTTGTGCGTGAACGTGCCGCGCATATAATAGTTTTTTCCGCCGCGGCGGCGTACCAGCTCCTGAAATTTCGGCACAATGCGGTCGTAGCTGCCGTTGCCGGCGTAATCCCTGCGCAGCCGGTCGTGAATCTCGCGGCGGCCGTCAAGACTCAGCACGACGTTGCTCATTTCCCGGTTGGCAAAATCGATCACGTCGTCATCGATCAGCATCCCGTTGGTGGTCAGCGTAAAGCGGAAGTTTTTCTGGTGCAGCGGTTCCTGCGTGCGGGCATAGGCAACCAGCCGCTTGCAGACGTCCCAGTTCATCAGCGGTTCTCCGCCGAAGAAATCCACCTCCAGATTGGTGCGCGTGCCGGAATTTTCGATCAGAAAATCGAGTGCACGCTTTCCGACCTCAAAGCTCATCAGCGCGCGTTCTCCCTGATATTTGCCCTGACTCGCAAAGCAATAGGTGCAGTTCAGGTTGCAGGTGTGGGCAACGTGCAGGCAAAGCGCCTTTACCACGTTTCCGCTGCGTTTTTTCAGTTCTCCGGCGATCGTTTCATAATCATCCGGCGTAAAGAGCTTGCCGCTTTGCTCCAGCGCCCGGACGTCTGCCACGCAGTCCCGCAGTTCCTGCTCCGTCACATCTTCACGGTCACCGTATTTCTGCAGCATTTCCGCAACGATTTCGTCTTCCGTAGCTTCTTTGTAACGTGCGATCACGTCGTATGCGATCTCGTCCACCGCGTGAACCGATCCGCTGCAGGTGTCCAGTACAATATTATAGCCGTTCAGTTTATATTGATGTACCATCTCTGTTCCTTCTTTCTGTTTGGGGTGCGCCCGGTCGGCAGAAAAGCGGGCGGCAAAAGCTGCCACGGCTGCGCGGCCGCATAAAAAATGCCGCCTGAAAAACCGGCGGCATTTCTTTTGTGCAGAAAATTACTTGTTTTTGTTTTCGCACTTCTGGTTTGCAACACCGCAGGAGGTCTTGCAGGCAGACTGGCAGGAGGTCTGGCATTCGCCGCATCCGCCGGCAGCGCAGCTCTTCTTCAGGTCGCGGGTCTCGATCGTTTGAATTCTTTTCATTGTGATGATCTCCAATCATGTAAAAATGACTTGTCTTACACGGAATCCGCATCCGGACCGGCGGCGGAATCATCAGACAGGTGTTTGATATTATGTGTTTTCAGCATATCATATTCCATCTTTGTTGTCAAGATTCCGGCCGCTGTTTTGATGATTTCACCTGCAGGATACGAATCGCGTTGAGGATCGCCAGAACGGAAACGCCGACGTCGGCAAAAACAGCTTCCCACATATTCGCCAGCCCGAGCGCGCCGAGCAGCAGGACGGCGAGCTTGACCGCGAGAGCAAAGACGATATTCTGCTTTGCAATGCGCAGCGTGCGCCGCGCAAGAAGGATCGCATCCGCCAGACGGGACGGTTCGTCGGTCATCAGCACGATATCGGCCGCCTCAATCGCGGCGTCGGAGCCGAGGCCGCCCATGGCGATCCCAAGATCGGCCCGCGCCAGCACGGGAGCGTCGTTGATCCCGTCGCCGACAAAAGCGAGCTTTTTGCCGTTGGTTTCCGTCTGCAGCAACTGCTCCACCAGTTCGACCTTGCCGTCGGGGAGCAGTTCGGCATGAACCTCGTCCAGACCGAGCTGTGCGGCGGTGGCTTCGGCGATCGGCCGGCTGTCTCCGGTGAGCATGACGGTCCGGCGGATGCCGCAGCGCCGCAGCGCACGGATCGCGCCGGCAGCGTCGGGCTTCGGTTCGTCGGCAATGAGCAGATATCCGGCGTAGCGGCCGTCAACGGCGATGTGGACGGCGGTTCCGGCCGGTGTATTTTCCTCGAACGGGATGCCCTCGCGCCGCATCAGCTTTGCGTTGCCTGCGCAGACGGTTTTCCCCTCCACGCGGGCGGTCACGCCGAGACCGGCGATCTCCTGGATCCCGCTGATGGCGCTGCGGTCGGGCGTTTTTCCCCATGCCTCCCGCAGGGAAACGGCGATCGGGTGGTTGGAGCCACTTTCCGCCAGCGCGGCGATTTGCAGCAGCTCCTGTTCGGAGCATTCCTGCGGAACGATCTGCTGTACCCGGAAGACGCCTTTGGTAAGCGTGCCTGTTTTGTCAAACACAACGGTGTCGGTTCGGGCAAGCGTTTCCAGATAGTTGCCTCCCTTTACCAGAACGCCCATGCGTGAAGCGCCGCCGATCCCGCCGAAAAAGCTGAGCGGGACGCTGATGACGAGCGCGCAGGGACATGAAATGACCAGAAAGACCAGAGCGCGGTACAGCCAGTCGGCAAAAACGGCGCCGGGGATCAGCAGCGGCGGCAGAACGGCAAGCAGAACGGCTGCAATGACGACGGCCGGCGTGTACCACCGGGCGAAGCGCGTGATAAATGCTTCCTGACGCGACTTTTTGCTGCTGGCGTTTTCCACAAGATCCAGAATCCGGCTGGCGGTGGATTCGCCGAATTCTTTTTCCACCCGCGCCGTCAGCTCACCGTTCCGGTTGATGCAGCCGCTCAGCAGCAGATCGCCCGCGCGCACCTCCCGCGGGACGGATTCTCCGGTCAGCGCCGCCGTGTCCACCATGGAGCAGCCGGAAAGAACGGTGCTGTCCAGCGGGATCTTTTCGCCGGGGCGGATGACGATGGTTTCGCCGGTCTGAACCTCGTCCGGCTCGACCGTTACCGGAACGCCGCCGCGAAGAACATTGGCGGAATCCGGCCGGATATCCATCAGCTCGGTGATGGAACGGCGCGATTTTGCAACGGCACGCGCCTGAAACAGCTCGCCGACCTGATAAAAGAGCACGACCGCTGCGCCTTCCGCATACAGGCCGATGCACATCGCGCCGATGGAGGCGACGGCCATCAGAAAGTTTTCGTCGAACACATCGCCGTGGACAATGTTGCGCACGGCAGTCCACAGAACGTCGTATGCGGCGCAGAGATAGGCCAGCCCGAACAGAATACCGGAAACGAGAGCCGAAGTTCCTTCGGCAAGCCAGCCTGCGGCAAACAGTGCGGCTGCGATGATGATCCGGATCAGTTTTTTCTTTTCTGCATTCATTGCGATCCTTCCTTTGCAGCAAAATCGGTGAAGGGCTTACGCTTTTTTCACGACGGCGTCCGGCTCGATCCGCCGCACAATGGCCGCGACGCTTTCCGCAATGCCGGTCAGATCCTCCGGCTCGCCTTCGATCGTGAGCTTTGCCGTCATAAAATTCAGGCTGGCTGCAGAAACGCCGGGCAGCGCCTGCACCGCTTTTTCGATTCTGGCAGCGCAGTTCGGGCAGCAGAGACCTTCCAGACGAAATGCTTTTTTCATAAAACACAGATCCTTTCTGTCAGTAAAATCATCATCAAAACCCGTTCGCGTACGGGGGTAATGACAAACAATTGAATGATTGCTCAATCGTTTGTCATTATTATAATTGAGCGAACACTCAATTGTCAAGAGGAACAGAAAATTTTTTTGGCCGGACGGCAAATAAAAAAGAGGGAAAATCCCTGTTAAATTTTTTGCGAACTGCGCCCGGCAATGACTGCAGATTGATTTGGTATGGTATTTTTGACGAAAGAATCGGGATTTTTTTGCGGAATTCGCAGCCAAACAGGATTTTTTGCATAAACAAACCTAAAATTTTTTGTAAACAATCGGCCGTTCTACAAAATATGCATTGCCTTTTGAAAGGAAATGGTGTATGATAGGTGAGCCTGCAGGAGAAGAACCATTTTCTGGCGGGCGGTCTGTCGCAACATCCTGACCGGGCGCTCCGGCGCCCAAAAAAACTACGGAGGGATTTTTATGCCCAATAAACTGACTCGCCGCATGGTGGAGGGCGCCATGATCGCGGCACTGTACGTTGCCCTCACTTATTTTTCCCGGCTGCTCGGGATTGCCGACGGAGCCGTTCAGTTCCGCCTTTCGGAACTGCTGACGGTGCTGCCCGCGTTTACTCCGGCGGCGGTTCCCGGTCTGACGATCGGATGCCTGATCGCAAACCTTGGCAGCCCGTATGGAATAGCCGATATTGTCAGCGGTACCGCAGCGACGCTTCTGGCTGCGCTGTGTACCCGGGCGCTGCGCGGCGTTCGCCTGCGCGGGATCCCGGTGCTTGCGCCGCTGCCGCCGGTTCTTTTTAACGGCGTGATCGTCGGCGCAGTTGTTACGATTATGAACGAAGCCGGACAGTTGATCCCGTCTGCGTTTACGCTTCCTGTTTTTGCGGCAACAGCGTTTACCGTTGCTCTCGGAGAGCTTGTTGTCTGCTGTGCGGGCGGATACCCGCTGATGTTTCTGCTGGAACGAAACGGTCTTTCGCGGCGCTGGCAGTGGGATCAATAATTTTCCGGAGTGATTCGGAAAGGAGTCTCCGCTGTGACTCAGTTACAGTCCTTATCATTTCGTCTGACGGCCGCTCCCACGGAAAAACGACAGACCTTTTTTGCGGTTCTGGCGGCCGTTTCCGTTTTTCTGCCGTATTACATCACCTCCGGCGTGATCGCTGCGGGCGCAGTTTATGTGCTTTGCGGATCGCAGCGCCGCGCACGGATCGTCACCATGCCGTACAGCAAGCTGGCTTTTGCCGCGGCGGGCGGCGGTCTGGTGATCTCGCTGGGCTATGCAAATTACACCGGAGCGCTGGCCAGCGTGCTGATCCTCTGTGCGCTGACGGATGTATTTTATCTGCGCTCCTTCATGACGCGCCGCCTGTTTGACCGGATGATGGACGTTGTCTGCACGGGAGGGATCTTCGCCGGTCTCATCGCCGTTGTGCAGAAGATAGCCGGCAATGCGTCCACACGGCCGTGTGTGGTGTTCGATAATCCGAATTATTTTGCCACTGTGATGGAAATCGCGGCTTTGGTTGCGGTGTACCGGCTGCTGGCAAACCCGCGCCGCAGGAATTTTTATTTTGCCGCGGCGGTGTTTTCCGGTTTCGGCGTTTACCTCAGCGGCAGCCTTTCGGCGTTTGCCGTGTGTGCATGCGGCATTGTTTTTTATCTGGTTCTTCGCGGCCATATAAAAGCGGGGATCATGGTCGCAGCTTCGGCTGCCGCGTTTGCGCTGCTTTCCGGCTGGGGGCTGCCGCAGATCGCGTCCCTGCTGGAAAGTCTTTCGTCGGATCCTTCGGGAAACGGCACGGCGGTGCAGACGGTGGAAAAAACTTCTGCCGAAATTCTGACGATCCGCACGGAAGCGGAAGTGGGCGGTTCGATCGCCAACCGTTTTTCAATCTGGCGGACGGCGCTGATGGCCGTTCCGGACCATCTGCTGCTGGGGCAGGGACCGAACACCTATGCAATGGTTTATTCGCGTTATCTTGGCTTTGCGTCCAGCCATGCACATAATATGATCCTGGACGTGATTCTGAATTATGGGATCATCGGCGGCGGTGTGATTTTCTTTTTTGCGCTGCAGCAGTTTTACACAGCGGCGCGCAAGGTGCGTGAACGGAAAAGCACCACGACCAATCTGCTGCTGATCGTGCTGTGCCTGATGATGGCGATGCACGGCATGACGGACGTAACGCTGCTCTGGCCGCAGACCGGGCTGCTGTTTCTGCTGGTCTATTCCTCTTCGGGCATCCGCACGGTTCCGCAGGCCCGCTGCCTGATGCTGTGCGCGCCCGATTTTGCCCCGAACCACGAATTCAAGCGCAATGCGCAGTAATGCCGCATCCGCCCGATACGGTTTCCGGATCAAAAAAGAAAACGCACGGCCTTCGGGGGCAGCTCCGGAAGCCGTGCGTTTTTTATCGCCTGACCATTCAGGGCACAAAAAAACCGCCCTTTGCGGTAAGGGCGGCAAAAAAGAGGAGAAAGGAGAATGAAAAAAGTGGTCTGTCCAACAAGCGGCTGCGTCCCTGCTCGCCTCCGTTTGTTGTGATTACAGTATAAAAAACAGTTGTGTACGCATTTTGAACGGGATGCGAAGCGGCAAAGAAAAGTTCGTGAAGAATTTGTGAATGAGCGGCCCGCGACCGGGCGGCGATCATTTGTCTGCGCTGTGTAAAATTTTGTTTTTTTGTTGTTGTTCATAGAAAAGACTTGTTTTTTTTCGTTTCCATGATAGAATTAAATTGAAATCCATGAAGGAGGTGTATTCCCGATGGCTTATAAAATTTCTGATGAATGCATCAGCTGCGGCGCCTGCCAGGCTGAGTGCCCCGTTTCCGCGATCTCCGAGGGTGACGGCAAATACGAGATCGATGCGGATACCTGCATCGAATGCGGCGCCTGCAACGGCGTTTGCCCGGTTGGTGCTCCCCAGCCGCAATAATGAATCTGCAAAAAAAGAAGAGCTGCGGCCGGCGGGGGGATCCCCTTCGTTTGCTGCGGCTTTTCTTTTTTTGCCGTGCGGTATGCCGGTTCGGCGGAGCCGCAGAAAAACACTTGACAGCCCATACTGTAACAATTATAATTACAGTATGGAAAAGACGAATGGAAATGCGCTTTTCCGGAAAGACTACAAAAAATCATACGGAGCGGCGCTGCATCAGCCGCAAGGAAAGGAAGAACAGCAATGGCAATTGTAACTGTTACAAAGGAAAATTTTGAGCGCGAGGTACTGCAGGCGGAAAAACCGGTGATGGTGGATTTCTGGGCAGCGTGGTGCGGCCCGTGCCGCATGCTTTCCCCGATCGTTGACCAGCTGGCGGAGGAGCGCACCGATGCCGTGTTCGGCAAGGTAAACGTTGACGAGCAGCCGGAGCTGGCCGCGCAGTTCGGTGTTATGAGCATCCCGACCGTTATTGTGTTCCGCAACGGAAAGGTTGTCCGCCAGACGGTCGGCGCGCAGCCCAAAGCCGCATTGGAAAAGCTGCTGGAAAACGTCTGATGAAAAAGAGGATTTCAGCGCTGCTGGCGGCTGCCGCAGCGCTTTGTACGGCATGCGGTTCCGGTGCGGCGGAGAAAGCGCCGTCCTCCGGGCAAAATGCTTCTTCCGCTTCCGCGGTGATCCGGATCACCGCGGAGGAAGCAAAGCGGCGGATGGATGCCGGCGGCGTGATCGTGCTGGACGTCCGCACGGAAGCGGAATATGCCGAAGCGCACATTCCGGGAGCGCGGCTGCTGCCGAATGAGACCATTGCCGAAGCCCCCGCCGGGATCCCGAAGGATGCGCAGCTGCTTGTTTACTGCCGTAGTGGCCGGCGCAGCGCCGAAGCAGCCCGGAAGCTGCTTGCGCTGGGGTATGAGCACGTTTATGATTTCGGAGGGATCATCGACTGGCCGTTTGAAACGGAGAGCGGCGCTCCGCAGAACACCGGAAAATCGTCGGAAGGAGCCGGCTCATGACGAACGAATTTGCCGCAGCGGTTCACGCCATGCTGCTGCTGTATTTTAAATCGGGATGCCAGAAAAGCGATGCGCTTGCAAAAAGCGCCTGCACAAACCCCGCGCGTATGCGGATGATCGTTGCAAAGCTGAAAAAGGCCGGTCTGGTGGAAACCCGGGAGGGCGCCGAGGGAGGGTGCTTTTTTGTGCGCTCCCCGGAGGAAGTGACGCTTGAACAGATCTGCCGCGCAGTCGGCAGTGTTCCGGTGTCCGTTCCGCGGCGAAGCGGGGATTACGACCGGGACTGCATGGCGGCGTCCGGTATGGCGGAGCTGATGGAAGGGCTGTATTCGAGGATCAACGATACCTGCTATGCGCTGCTCGGCAGCATGACGCTGGCAGATCTGGCGGAACAGATCCGCGAAAAAAATGCCGGGCGGAGCCTGCCCTGCGGCGCAGAGGCGGTCTGAGCCGGAAAAAGAAACGATAACGGAGCGGATGCAGATGAATTCACAGGGATATTACCGCGTGCTTGACGGAACCGTCAACAACTGCGCCAGCGTGGAACTTCCGCTGGTGGTCAACTGTACCGGACAATGCGTGATGGAGGTTCCGTTTGAAACACAGGACAAGCGGCAGGATAATTACCTGCTGTATCTTTATTCCGGGGAGCTGACCGTCTGGATTGACGGCGAGAGCCAGACCCTGCACGCCGGTCAGGCAATCGTGTTTTACAGCGGCCGGCCTTACCGCTACCGGAGCACGACGGGCGAGCCGATCCTGTATTATTGGGTACATATCACCGGGAGCAAAGCACAGGATCTGCTGCGCCGGTGCGGGCTGGAGGACCACCGGCCGATGACGATCGGCCTGCAGGAGGAGCTGGTTCGCTGCTTTCAGCGCCTTTTTTCGGAATTTATCTGCCGGGAGGATTGTTTTGACCTATGCGCGGGCGCGCTGGCAGCGCAGCTCTGCGTTCTGACCGGCCGCCTTTATGCGCGCAGCGAACGGCGGGGCACGGCGCATGTTGACCGTCTGACGGTCTCGCTGGATTATATTCACCGGAATTACTGCGAAGAGATCCCGATCGACCGTCTGGCTCAGATGGAGCATCTGAGCGCCAGCCAGTACCGGGCGGTCTTCCGCAGCGTGACGGGCGTTTCGCCCCGCGCTTATGTGACGATGCTGCGCATGCACCGTGCGCGCGAGCTGATCGTGCAGACGAGCCTGCCCTTCAATGAGATCGCAGAGCAGCTCGGTTACCGGGATCCGCTGTATTTCAGCCGTGTTTTCCGGGAAAGCTGCGGCGTTTCGCCGCGGGAATACCGCAGGCGGCCGCAGCAGGAAGCGCGCGGCTGACCGCGCAGGGTTTCTCCGGCTCTGGGCGGCTTTTCCTTTGGATGTCAAGTGAATCGTCAAAAAAGCCAGAGACTGCATAACAGAAAGGTTTCGTGCAGTCCCTGGCTTTTTGATATTCGTACCGATACGTTGTATCCGATCAATACAAAAACGGAACCGGCTGGTCTTATCGACCCTGCGGTCACGGATAAATCCGCTACGCATCCCGGTTCCACTATTAGTATAAGCAATTTTTTGGAATATGTCAATGGTCATAATAACAGAGAATGTGATCAGAATATATCCCGGTCACGCGCTTTTCATTTATCAGTAAAATTCAGATTTTCTGCCGTACTTAAAACAACATTGCAGAAAAGTGGAAAAAATCCCGAAAACCGCATTGTGCTGCGATTTTCGGGATTTTTCTTCTGGAGCTGGTTGACGGACTTGAACCCCCGACCTGCTGATTACAAATCAGCTGCTCTACCAACTGAGCTAAACCAGCGTCTGCTGTTTCGCCCATCAGTATAGCATATGTCCTGCGGGATTGTCAAGCAAAATTCAGGATCTGCCGGAGAACCGGGCTTTGCGCGCAAATCGACCGGATACCTCCGGGGATCCGGTCAATCCGCTCAGCCGTTGCTGTCGTCAAAATTGAGGATCGGCAGGGTGCTGCTGTCGGCTCCGCTCACAAATTCGGGCAGTTCGCCGTTCCATACCTGCGTGTAATAATACTCGATCAGCTCCGGCGTCAGCGTTTCGGAAAGCTTGCGGTTCTTTTCGGCCTCTTTTTCGCCGGCGTATCTGGCGGCTTCGGCCTCGATCTTGGAAACCTCAGCCGCGGCGTTTGCGGCGATGATGCTGCGTTCGGCTGCGGCCTGCGCTTCCAGATTGGCCTGCTGCTGTTCAATCTGCGCCTTCAGCTTGGCCTGTTCGGCAACCTGCTTTGCTTCAACGGCGTCCGTGAACGCGTCCGAAAAGTCGATGTTTTCCACTGCGGCGGCCAGAACGATGATGTTGTAGTCGGTCAGATTTGCGGTCAGAATGTCGGTGATCTCGGCGGAAAGGCTGCTCCGCTTGGTGATCAGATTTTCGGCGGTGTATTGCGCGAACACCGTTTTAACGGCCTCCTGGATCCGCGGAGCGATCACGGTATCATAATAGGAAACGCCGATGGTGCGGTAGATCGTCTGCGCGTTTTCCTTCGAGATCTGATAGTTAAGGGAAAAGCTGACCGAAACCTCCTGAATATCGCTGGAAAACGCGGTCAGGTCCATCACCTGCTTCTGCGTGCGGTTATCCATGTTGGTCACGTTCTGAAACGGGGATTTGAAGTGGATGCCGGCTTCGTAAGTATAATCCTCAACGTTTCCGAAGGTCGTAACAACGCCGGTGTGGCCGGTCGGGACCGAGGTGATGCATCCCATCCCGATGATGAGCAGCCCTGCCAGCGAGACCAGCTGCGCCGGGCGGAATTTCCAGCGCAGAACCGTCCGGGCGCGTTCTCCGCTGACGACGCGTTCCTTTTTGAACCCGAAAATCAGAATGGCGCCGAGAAATACGATCAATCCCAAAACAAAAAACAGCATAGCAATGTCTCCTTTGTCATAAATGGCGGCAGTCCGGCGGCCTGCGCATTTTGGTGCCGCGTCGGGAATGCGCAGTCTGTTCAGATGTCGTTTTCTTCCCCCTTTCCCGAAAGAACCGTTCGTACGGCAGAAAAAAGACTTCTACTGTACGAATCCTTCCGTACAATAAAAGTCTTGCATATGATAGGAACCCCGGCAGGGGGAAACAACTGTCTGCAGGAATCTCCTACTTATCCCGAGGCGAACCGGAGCACCGGTTGTCCTGACGCCGTCGAGCCACGTATAAGGTGCAGCTACTCCCTTTTATTGTGTTATTATTTTAACACAATTCCGTCGGATTGTCAAATATTGTGGCGAATATTTTTTTGACGGATCCTGTTGTGTTACAGAAGCGAAAACACGATTTTCCCGCGGCAGACCGTGAGCATGACCCGGCCGGTGAGGGAAACGCCCTTCCACGGCGTATTGCGGGACTTGCCGTGCAGCGCGGCGGGGTCGACCGTCCAGCGGCGGTTCGGGTCGAACAGGATCAGATCGGCGTTGGAACCGGGCGCCAGCGTTCCGGCGGGGATCCCCAACAGCTGCGCCGGCCGGCAGGACATCAGCGAAATGATCTTCCGCAGCGGCATTCCGTGACGGTGGTGAAGAACGGTCAGGGATGCCGCCAGTGAGGTTTCCATGCCGATGGAACCGTTCGGGGCGGAAAGAAAATCGGATTTTTCCTGCGGGGTGTGCGGTGCATGGTCGGTGGCGATGGCGTCCAGCGTGCCGTCAAACAGCGCTTCGATCACGGCGCTGCAGTCTGCTGCGGTGCGCAGCGGCGGATTCATGCGGAAATCGGCGTCGCGGCTGAGCAGAGCTTCGTCGGTAAAGGAAAAATAATGCGGACAGGTCTCGGCGGTAACGGCGGCGCCCCGCTTTTTTGCGTCGCGGATCATTGCGATCGAGACGGCGGTGCTGACGTGGCAGATGTGTACCGGAACGCCGAAGGCTTCGGCGACGGCGATTTCCCGCGCGGTGCCGGCGTCTTCGGCAGCGGCCGGGATCCCCGGCACGCCGAGCGCGCGGGAGACGCTGCCCTCGTGCATTTTTCCGCCCGCTGCAAGAAACAGATCCTCGCAATGAGCGGTGACCGTCATCCCGAACTGCGGCGCACGGCACATCGCCTGCGCAAGGATCCGCGTATCAACGACCGGGCGTCCGTCGTCGGAAAGCGCGATGGCGCCGGCGTCCCGCACGGCCTGCAGATCCGTTGCTTCGTGTCCGCCCAGCCCTTTGGTAATGGCAGCGGCCGCATACACCCGGGCGTCGGCCTGTTCTGCGCGCGCCAGCAGCTCCCGGATGATTTCGGGAGAATCCAGCGCGGGGCTTGTGTTCGGCATGGCCAGCAGCGACGTTACCCCGCCCGCGGCGGCGGCGCGGCATCCGGTCAGCACGTCTTCCTTCTGTGTTTGCCCGGGGTCACGCAGGTGAACGTGCATATCCACCAGGCCGGGCGCGCAGACCAATCCGTCTGCATGGATCACCGTGCAGTCCGGCGGTGCGGCAAAAGAACCGACGGCTTCAATTTTATCGCCGCAGATCAGAATGTCTGCAGCGGCATCAAGATTTTGCGGCGGATCGATGACATGAGCGCCGCGGATCAGTATTTTCTGTTTCAAGAGCCATTCCCTCCCGAGATCGTTCGCCGGCGCTTCGGTTTTGCGGTGCAGCCGTGCCGCGCGGCAGATTCGGCTTATAGTATAACGGCTTTGCGGCGGTGCGTCAATGAACGGCCGGTGGAAAAAGCTTGCCGGATGCTGCCGCAGTGTGTATACTGGGAAAGGAAACAGCAACTGTCCCGTTTTCAACAGGATGGTGTTAAAATGTTGAAAAAACGGACGATGGGCGGGAGGGAAGAGATCCGATGAGAACAGGGGCGTTTCGATATTTGTTTTTTGCGTTTCTCCTTTTGCTGACCGATGTGACCTTCGGCGGGTTCGACTGGACGCCGGATCTGGTCGGCGCGGCGATTCTGCTGCTTGGCCTGCGCGAACTGAAAGTGTTTGACGCGGAATGCGCCGCCGGTTTTTCAAAAGCGGCCCCGTGGGGCTGTGGTCTGCTGCTGTTGGGAGCGGGCAGAGCCGCTTTCTGCTTCTGGCCTGCTGCGGCGCGGCTTCTGCCGTGGGTCAGCGCGGTTTCCGGGCTGGCGGCGGCTGCAGCTGTCTGGATTTGCGGAGCGGGTGTCTTCCGCATGGCGGTGCAGGCCGGGCAGCATGCTCTTGCGGCGGCTTTGCGGCAGAGCATTTTTGTCTCCTGCATCTGCTGTATTTCCGCCGCTTTCGGCAGGACGCTTTCCGCCTGTTTCGGCGCGGAACCGTCGCTGCTCTCTTCGCTGGTGCTCACAGCGGCGTCCATTGTCTCCGCTTTCTGGTTCTGTACGCAGCTGCTCCGGGCACAAAAGCTGCTCCGGCCGTTTTTCGGCTGAATGCTTCAGGATTGCGGCGAGCAGAAAACATGGCTGCCGATGGTCGTGATGACCGGCAGCGAAAGCATCCACGGATTGCTGGTTTTGGCGGGATTATAATAGTAAAGCGCGCCGCCGGTCGGATCCACTCCGTTGAGTGCGTCCTGAGCGGCACGCCGGCTGGATTCCGCAACAGGCTGATTGATCTGTCCGTCGGTCATGCAGGTAAATGCGCCGGACTGGTATACCACGCCTGCGATGGTATCCGGAAACGACGGATGCTCCACGCGGTTGAGAATCACGGCGCCGACCGCCACCTGACCGGTATAGGATTCGCCGCGCGCTTCTGCGGAGATCACACGCGCCAAAAGCTCAACGGAGCTTTGGTTCTGCCCGGCGGATACCGTGGAAAGCCCGAGCGCTGCCAGGGTCAGCTGACCGACGATTCCGTCTGCATTCAGTCCGTTTTTGCGCTGGAATTCCAGCACAGCCTTCTGCGTCTGCAGTCCGAAAATGCCGTCGACGCTGCCCACCGCGTAGCCAAGATCCTTCAGCTTTTGCTGGATTCTGCGCACCTCCTCGCCGCGGGAACCCAGTTGGGAAAGTACCGGCTGCGTTTCCGCTTCGCCCGGTTCCGCCTGCTCCGTTTGTGCCGCAGTTTGCCGGGACGGGACGCCGCCTGCCTGTGCCGCGGCGATCAGGACGAGATTCAGCAGAATAATGACAGCGATCTGCCATATCGTTTTTGCCATGGTGAAAACCATTCCTTTCTGTGCGCTGCGTGAACCGAATATAAATAGAAAAATTCCTTCGCTGTTCATTGTTCCATCTTTTTGCGCTGCTTATCCGCCGCAGAGAAAAAACGGATGCTTGTGTCATAAGAATGAGTGCTGCCCCATATATGGTGGATGAAAAATAAAAATGCTTTTTTTCAAAAAAACTTGAAAAAAAGTGTTGACAAGAGGGGGAGAGGCGTGGTATTATAGTCAAGCGCTCTTCGAGAGCGGCCGGAGCGAAGCGAAAAAAAGCGCATGAGAATGCGACGGAAGGCGATTCGCGACGGACTTGGAACCTTGAAAATTAAACAACACAGAAGACAAGAAAGAACCCGTAATGAATTTGAGAAGTTCAAGAAACTTCCGGAAATTTAGTACGAAGATACAGTCAGTGTATCGAAAAAAGAGCAATCAAGCTCTGAAGAATGATTGAAGCGGCGAAAGCCGTTTTGATACAATTTTTTAGAGAGTTTGATCCTGGCTCAGGACGAACGCTGGCGGCGTGCCTAACACATGCAAGTCGAACGAAGCATTGGGAGCTTGCTTTTGATGCTTAGTGGCGGACGGGTGAGTAACGCGTGAGCAACCTGCCTTTCAGAGGGGGATAACGTTTGGAAACGAACGCTAATACCGCATAACATATCCGGATCACATGATGTGGATATCAAAGGAGCAATCCGCTGAAAGATGGGCTCGCGTCCGATTAGCTAGTTGGCGGGATAACAGCCCACCAAGGCGACGATCGGTAGCCGGACTGAGAGGTCGAACGGCCACATTGGGACTGAGACACGGCCCAGACTCCTACGGGAGGCAGCAGTGGGGGATATTGCACAATGGAGGAAACTCTGATGCAGCAACGCCGCGTGAGGGAAGAAGGATTTCGGTTTGTAAACCTCTGTCATTGGTGACGATAATGACGGTAGCCGATGAGGAAGCTCCGGCTAACTACGTGCCAGCAGCCGCGGTAATACGTAGGGAGCGAGCGTTGTCCGGAATTACTGGGTGTAAAGGGTGCGTAGGCGGGGGACCAAGTCAGGTGTGAAAACTATCGGCTTAACCGGTAGCCTGCACTTGAAACTGGCCCTCTTGAGTGAAGTAGAGGCAGGCGGAATTCCCGGTGTAGCGGTGAAATGCGTAGAGATCGGGAGGAACACCAGTGGCGAAGGCGGCCTGCTGGGCTTTAACTGACGCTGAGGCACGAAAGCATGGGTAGCAAACAGGATTAGATACCCTGGTAGTCCATGCCGTAAACGATGATTACTAGGTGTGGGTGGTCTGACCCCATCCGTGCCGGAGTTAACACAATAAGTAATCCACCTGGGGAGTACGGCCGCAAGGTTGAAACTCAAAGGAATTGACGGGGGCCCGCACAAGCAGTGGAGTATGTGGTTTAATTCGAAGCAACGCGAAGAACCTTACCAGGTCTTGACATC
>JAQXJH010000041.1 GCA_029008595.1 Bacillota bacterium | reverse complement strand
AGGGTTTCTTTGCTGCAAAAATCCTCAACTGTACATCCATAGTCAATGGCAAACTGCTCCGTTAAAAGCTGATTGATTTTTCCTGCTGTGTTCTCGGTCTTCATTTTGCTTTTCCTCCAAATACCGATTTGTTCGTCTGTGAGGTTTCATACTATCAAAGAATGCATGAACAGCCACAGCAGAGCAAGCTACTGTGGCTGTTAACTGGTTTATGAATACCCGCCATTACAGCGGCTTTTTTGCAATCTTCGCGCTCTGGCGGGGGTAAGCGGCAGGCGTTTCCTTTACCTTACGGATCACGATGAGCGTTCTTCCGCTGCCGTCTTCCAGCGTTTCTTCGCGTGTGCTTTCCAGTTTTCCGCCAAGCTGACCGATCGCGTTTTTCGCGCTCGCAATCTCCTCCGCACAATCCGGCCCCTTCATGGCCACAAAGCACCCGCCGACCTTCACATACGGCAGGCAGTATTCGCAAAGCACCGGCAGGGCCGCGACCGCCCGCGCCGCCGCAGCATCAAACTGCTCCCGCAGCGCCTTCTGCCGCCCGCCCTCTTCGGCGCGGACGTGGACGGTCTGCATCGGCAGGCCAAGCTCTGCGCTGACCGCCTGCAGGAACCCGAGCCGCTTCTGCAGACTGTCCAGCAGGGTGACCTGAAGGTCTTCCCGGACAATTTTCAGCGGCACCGCAGGAAAGCCCGCTCCGGTGCCGACGTCGATCAGGCTTGCCCCCTGCGGCAGCTCCGCCGCCTTCAACAGAGAGACGCTGTCCAGAAAATGGCGGATCACGATCGCCTGCGGCTCGGTGATCGCCGTCAGATTCATTTTTTCGTTCCATTCCACCAGCAGCTGCGCGTAGCGTTCAAACCGCTCCTCTGCCTGTTTGCTCAACGGAATATTCCGTGCAGAAAATCCGCTGCGTAAAATTTCTAATGGGATCATGCCATCCGTCCTTCCGGTATATATTATGGTCCATCCAACAAATTTCCGCTTTTACTCCACAGGGAACCGGCGTTACATCAGCTCTTTGCTTTTGCTCCGGATCAGCAGCACCGAAATATCGGCGGGGCTGACGCCGGAAATGCGCGACGCCTGACCGATATTCAGCGGACGGATCCTGTTGAGCTTTTCCTGTGCTTCCAGGCGCAGGCCGGTGACCGTGCGGTAATCAAACTCCGGCTCCTGCGGCAGCTTCTGCACTTCGAGGCGGCGCATCTCCGCAATCTGCGACTGCTGGCGGCGGATGTACCCCTCGTATTTGATCTCGGTCTCTGCCTGTTCAAAGATGGCGGCGGGCAGCTCCGGGCGTTCCGGATCGACCGGGGCAAGCGCGGCGTAGCTGACCTGCGGCCGTTTCAGCAGCTCGCTCATGCGCACGCCGGTGCTCACGGGCGCGGTGCCGCATCCGGTCAGGATCTCGTTCAGCTGTGCGGTCGGGGCAAGGGTCAGCCCCTCCACACGGCGGATCTCTGCCTCCTTCTGCTCCTTGCGGTGCAGAAAGCGCTGCCAGCTTTCCTCATGGATCAGCCCGAGCGCGTGGCCGATGGGCATCAGGCGTTCGTCGGCGTTATCCTGCCGCAGCACGAGCCGGTATTCCGAACGTGAAGTCATCATGCGGTAGGGATCCATCACGCCCTTTGTCACAAGATCGTCGATCAGCGTTCCGATGTACGAACCGGCGCGGTCGAGCACGAGCAGCTCCCTGCCCTGCGCCCGCAGCGCCGCATTGATCCCGGCGACCAGCCCCTGCGCCGCGGCTTCCTCGTAGCCGGAGCTGCCGTTGAACTGCCCGGCGCCGAACAGTCCGGACAGCGCCTTGAATTCCAGCGTGGGTGCAAGCTCCTGCGGATCGACACAGTCATATTCAATGGCGTAGGCAACGCGCATCATCTGCACATGCTCCAACCCCGGCAGCGAACGGTAGATCTGCAGCTGCACGTCCTCCGGCAGGGACGACGAAGCGCCCTGCAGATACATTTCCTCCGTATCGGCGCCGCATGGTTCAATGAACAGCTGATGGCGCTCCTTATCCGGAAAATGGACGATCTTATCCTCAATGCTGGGACAATAGCGCGGGCCGATCCCCTCGATCTTTCCGCTGTAAAGCGGGGAACGTCCGATGTTTTTCTGAATGATCTCCTTTGTTTCGGCATTCGTCCAGATCATATGGCACACAGCCGTATTTTTTGGCGGATGCTCCAGATCGTCATACGAAAACGGCGTAACAGGCTCGTCGCCCGGCTGAACCTGCAGACCGGAAAAATCGATGGAACCGCGCAGGAGCCGCGCCGGGGTTCCCGTTTTGAACCGGCGCAGCCCGACCCCGAGCCTGCGCAGCGGTTCGCTGAGGAACGACGCCGGAAACATGCCGTCCGGCCCGCCTTCATAGGAAACGTCGCCCACATAGATCCGCCCGCCGAGAAACGTTCCCGTTGCCAGCACGACGCATTTTGCGCGGTAAACGGCGTGCAGTCTGGTGACGCATTCCCACTCCCCGGTTTCCGTGCGGCGCAGGTCGCAGATTTCGGCCTGCTTTAAGAACAGATTTTCCTGCAGTTCCAGCTTGTGCTTCATCAGCTTGGAATATTCCCTCCGGTCGATCTGCGCCCGAAGGCTGTGCACCGCAGGCCCTTTGCCGCGGTTGAGCATCCGCATCTGCAGGCAGCAGGCGTCGGCGGTTTTGCCCATCTCGCCGCCCAGCGCGTCGATCTCCCGCACCAGATGTCCCTTGGCCGTTCCGCCGATGGAAGGATTGCAGGGGCAATTGCCTACCGCATCCATATTAATGGTAAAAACGCCGGTCCGGCAGCCCAAACGGGCCGCCGCCAGCCCGGCTTCGATCCCGGCATGCCCTGCGCCGATCACGATCACGCCAAAGCTTTCTGCAAGAAATTCCAAAAAGGGTCTCCTCCTACTGTCTGAAAAATGTTCCGCTCCGGACAAAGGCGTCCGGCTTTTACCGGCCGAAGATCCTTCTGGAGATCTCCTTTGCGCTCGGTGCGGCGGCGACCCCTCCGAGCGCCGTTTCGCGCAGGGAGGTCGGCAGCGCCCGGCCAACGCGGTACATTGCGTCGACCACCTCGTCGAACGGGACGTCGCTGCGGATCCCGGCAAGGGCAAGGTCGGCCGAAAGGATCGCATTCACGGTGCCGGAGGCATTCCGCTTTGCGCAGGGGGCCTCCACGATCCCGGCGATCGGGTCGCACACCAGCCCGAGAATGTTTTCCAGTGCGATTCCGGCAGCACAAAGCGCCGCATCGGCGCTGCCGCCGCGCAGCTGAACCACCGCCGCCGCCGCCATGGCAGCCGCCGTTCCGCATTCCGCCTGGCAGCCGCCCTCCGCGCCGGAGACCGTCGCGTTTTCCGTAATGATCGCGCCCACGCCTGCGGCAGCGATCATGGCATCGATCACCTCATCCGGCGAAGCATTCAGCTCCTCCGAGACCGTGATCACGGCAGCGGGCAGAATTCCGCAGGCGCCTGCCGTCGGCGCAGCGCAGATCCTTCCCATGGAAGCGTTGACCTCCGAGCAGGAAAGCGCCCGCGCCATTGCCCGCGCAATGGTATCGCCGCAAAGGCTGCCGCTCGTTTTGCGGTAATCCTCCATTTTCCGGCTGTCCCCGCTGATCATTCCGCCGACCGTCTCCACCTTTTCCGTCAGCGCGCGCGCAGCCGACTGCTTCATGACGGCATAATGCTCCGCGGTGCGGCTGCGGATCTCCTCCTCGCTTTTGCCGGTGAGCAGCATTTCCTTCGCGAGCACGGCCTCCGAAATTTTGGTCATTTCATTTTGTTTCATATATTCCAGCAGCTGTGCGCCGGTCTGATACATCATAAATCAGGTCATCCTTTCCTTGCGCGCTTTGCTCATCCGATCGGGTTGAGCACCCGGACGGTATTGACGTGTTCCAGCTTCATCAGCTCTTCCGTGACGGCAGCGGAAAGCTTTTCATCCGTTTCGATCGTCATGGAAGCCTGCATTCCCCGTTCGCGCCGCTTGACGCGCATGACGCCGATGTTGATGCCGGCTTCGGCCAGCACGGTGGAAACTTCGCTGATCACGCCGGGCTTGTCCGTGTGTCCGATGACGATCGTCGGGTATTCGCCGCTGATCTCGGTTTCAAAGCCGTCGATATCGGTGATCAGGATCGATCCGCCGCCCACCGAAGACCCCTGCACATAGAAGGTTCCGCCTTCCGTCAGCGAAAAGATGATGCGCGCCGTGTTTTCGTGGCAGTCGCCGAGATCGGTCGGCTCAAAGGAAAGCGCGATGCCGTGGCGCTGTGCGATGGCAAGCGCATCCTTCAGATTTTCATCATACGGCATCATGCCAAGAACGCCCGCGGCAAGGGCTTTGTCGGTGCCGTGGCCGCGGTAGGTTTTTGCAAACGAGCCGTGCAGCAGAAAGTGAACCGCGTTGAATTTTTTCCCGCAGATCTGCCTTGCGGCGCGCCCCAGTCTGGCTGCACCGGCTGTATGTGAACTGGAAGGCCCGATCATCACGGGGCCCAAAACCTCAAAAATACTGTGATCCGCCATTGTAAATCCGATCCTTTCTTCCCCGCCGCAGGCGTTTGCCCGGCCGGGACTGCGGCCGCAGCCCCGCACAGCAGAGCTGCCGTTCCGGCTGCGATTTTTCTTTCTTTAAGTTTAGTGGTTCAGACCGTGAATTGCAAGTAGTATTGCCTGCTGTTTTTCATTTCTTTACAATCAGGAAAGCACGCTGCTCTGAAACCGCCCGATCAGCTCCTGCAGAAGCTTCAATCCGTCGCACAGAAAAGCGTCTTCCGTTTTGGTTCTTCCGGAGACGATATTATTATAGCATTTTCTGATGCGCGGATAAAGCCCCAACGCGGTTTGGATCCTTCTGCCGAGGCGGTTGGGGTTGTATTGCGTCACCAGTTATATTATACTGACATTGTATCCCTCTGTTTTCCGCGCAGAGCGCATTTTTCCGTATTGCTGAACATCACATCAGAAAGGCAGGAGATTTCACTTGTCGACCTCTCCGTTTCGCGCCATGATGATCGGCGCACACCCCGACGACTGCGACATTTCCACTTATGCGGTCACTTCCCTGCTGACGGCAAAGGGCTGCACCGTCCGTTATCTTTCCGTCACGACCGGCAACGCCGGCCACCAGACCCTGCGCGGAGCCGAACTGGCCCGAATCCGCGCCGGAGAAGCACAGGCCAGCGCTGCG
>JAQXJH010000040.1 GCA_029008595.1 Bacillota bacterium | reverse complement strand
GTGCCGATCAAGGAGCCGGTTGCCGGTATCTCCTGCGGCCTGATCACGGAAGGCGAACGCTGGATGACCATGGTGGACATTCAGGGTCTGGAAGATTTCTTCGGCGATATGGACTTCAAGGTTGCCGGAACCCATACCGGCATCACCGCGATCCAGATGGATCTGAAGATCGACGGCCTTACGCCCGACATGGTCCGGGAAGCGCTTGCAAAGACCCACAAGGCGCGCAACTATATTCTGGATGAGATCCTTCTCAAGGCGATCCCCGCGCCGCGCGCCGAGCTTTCGGCTTATGCGCCGAAGATGCTTTCCACCACAATCCCGGTGGACAAGATCCGCGAGGTGATCGGCACCGGCGGAAAGGTGATCCAGAAGATCTGCGCCGAATGCAACGTCAAGATCGATATTGAAGAAACAGGCTCCGTGTTTGTTTCGGCCATCAATCTGGACGATTGCCGCCGCGCGATCACCATCATCGAAACCATCGTCAACGATCCGGAACCCGGTGCGATCTTCAAGGGCAAGGTCACGCGCATCATGGACTTCGGCGCGTTTGTTGAGATCGCTCCCGGCAAGGAAGGCCTGGTGCATATTTCCCGTCTGGATGTCAAGCGCACCGAAAAGGTGACCGATGTGGTCAATGTCGGTGACGAGGTGCTGGTCAAGGTGCTGGAGATCGACGACAAGGGCCGCCTGAACCTTTCCCGCCGCGATGCGCTGATCGAAGTGGAAGGCCTTGTGCCGGAAAACACGATTTCCGACACGCCGCGCCGTTCGGGCGGATCGCGCCCCGATCGCCGCGGAGGCGGATTCCGCCGCAATGACCGCAACGACTGAGCGTTGAACGAAAGATAACCGGGCGGAAAATTCAACAGCAAATTTCCTCCCGGTATACGAAAGTCACACAAGCATGACAAAATGTTTGTGTGACTTTTTTTCAGGATTGAAAGGAATGTTTTTATGGCGCGGGAATTGATTTCGCTGGAAAACGGGCTGCAGATCTGGCTGGAGCCGATGAATACGCTGCGGACGGCGTCGTTCGGCGTCTGGATCGCGGCAGGCTCTTCGCACGAAACGCGGCAGACGAGCGGGATCTCGCACTTTTTGGAGCATATGTTTTTCAAGGGAAGCACAGCGCGTTCCGCGCAGCAGATCGCGGAGCAGATGGACGCGATCGGCGGCCAGATGAATGCGTATACCACCAAGGAATACACCTGCTTTTATGCGCGGACGCTTTCCGAACATGTTGCGGAGGGGTTTGACATCCTTTCGGATATGCTGGTAAACCCCGCGATCTCGCCGGAGGATACCGAGCTGGAGCGCGGCGTGGTGCTGGAGGAGATCGGCATGAGCGCCGACGATCCGGAGGACGTTGTCGGGGAACAGCTGGAATCGGCCGTGTGGTGCGATTCTCCCTACGGAATGCCGATCCTCGGCAGGCGGGAGACGGTATCCGCCTTTTCGCCGGAGCAGCTGAAAAACTGGCTCAAGCTGCATTACACCGGGGCGCAGACGGTGATTTCCGTCTGCGGGAATTATGACAGGGACGCGTTCCTGCGGCAGGCGCGGGAACGGTTCGGAAGCCTTGCAGCGGGCGAACCGCGCGCCGCGGCAGAGCCGACGCCTTACCGCCGCAGCTGCGTGATCACGCCGAGACCGATCGAGCAGACGCACCTTTGCTTTTGTGTGCCGGGGCTTGCTTCCCGCAGCGAAAAGCGCTGGGCAATGTCGATGCTGAACATGATCCTCGGCGCAAGCTCCTCCTCGCGGCTGTTCCAGCGGATCCGCGAGGAACTGGGACTGGTGTATTCCATCGGAACGGACTGCGCACCCTACGCCGGCGGAGGGCTGCTGTATGTTCAGGCGGCCGTCAATCCCGGCGACGCAAAACAGGCCGCGCAGGAAACGATCGCCGTTCTGGAACGTGCGCGCCTCGGCGTAACGCAGCAGGAATTTGCCCGCGCCAGAGAAGGGCTGAAATCCTCGCTGCTGATGAGTATGGAAAACAGCATGAGCCGCGCAGCGTATACGGCGCGCGGCGCGCTTGCGGGCGAGATCTTTTCCGACGATGAATTGCTGGAGCGGGTGCAGTCGGTGACGAAAGAGCAGGTGGATGCGCTCGCATACGAATTGCTTGACCCCAAAAAGCTTTCGGTGTCGGTCTGCGGCGCGGTAGAGGACGAAGCGTTTTTCCGCAGCCTGGTCTGAACTTCCGGCAATGGTCATTCCGTGGGAGGAACGCTTTCGTCGACCGCGCGAAGGACACGACAGGGATTTCCAACGGCGATCACGTTGGCGGGAAGACTGTGTGTTACAACGCTTCCCGCACCGATCACACTGTTGCTGCCGATGGTGACACCGGGCAGAACCACCACGTTCCCGCCAAACCAGACGTGATCCCCGACAGTGATCGGCCGGGAAAACTGCAGACCGGAGGCACGCTGTTCCGGGTTTGTGGGGTGCCCTGCTGCATAGAACCCGCAGTTCGGGCCGATCATGACTCCGTCGCCGAATGTGATCGGGGCGCAGTCGAGCATAACGCAGTTGTGGTTGGCGTAAAAGTTTTCGCCCAGCGTGATCAGAGAACCGTAATTGCACCAGAAGGTGGGTTGCAGCTTGATATTTTTTCCGCAGCGTCCCACGATCCTGCGGATCAATTCGGCGCGCTGCTGAATTGCATCTTCGCCGCGCAGCGCATTGAATTCTTCGCAAAGCAGCTGACACCGGCGGCGCAGTTCGACCAGTTCTGCGTCGTAAGCGTCGTACAGCATTCCGCGCAGCATTTTCTCTTTTTCCGTCATGGGCAGCACCCTTTCTTTTTTAAAATATGGTTTGTGTTGCAGGCATTGCGCTTGATGCGGCAGCTTCCGATGAATATTTTCCGGCATTTCTCCATATCTATCGGATAAGGAGGGAAAAGAATGATTCGTTGGAAGCCGCTGTTTCTCAGCCTTGGGATCAGTCTTGGGGTCGGCGCTCTGTCCGGAGCGATCGTCAGCGATGCCGCGCAGCAGTACAAAACGCTGCAGCTGCCGCCCGGCGCGCCGCCGGCGTGGCTCTTTCCCGTTGTCTGGACGATCCTGTTTTTTCTGATGGGGATCTCTGCTTATCGTGTCTGGGTCTCGGGATCGCCGGAGCGAACCGGGGCGCTCAAGCTTTACGGTGCGCAGCTGGTGATCAACTTTGTCTGGCCGCTGCTGTTCTTTTCCGCGCAGCAGTACTTCGCCGCGTTTATCTGGCTTGTGCTGCTGTGGATCTTTGCTGCAGCAATGATCATCCGTTTTTACCGGGTCGATCCGGCTGCGGCCCGACTTCAGCTGCCCTATCTGTTCTGGCTGACCTATGCGGGGTATCTGAATCTGCTGGTTTTTCGGCTGAACACATAAAAACACCGCGGATCAACGGGAAAGAAAGCGAAGATCCGCGGCATTTTTCTTTTCAGGAAGGAATCTCCGACCGGTTTTCCCCGGCGCGGCGCGGAAGCAGGCGGATCGCCTGCAGCGCCCGGCAGCAGAGTGCGGCGGCCTGCTGCTGTGCTTTCTCAAGCTCCTCGGAGGCAGCGCCCAGCTCGGTCAGCGCCTGCAGATGCTTGACGGCTTCGACCGCTCTGGCCGTATCGGCCATGGCCAGCTCTTTGGGGGAGACCGTCATTTCGCCGTAGGAAAGCACCGCTTCCACAGCGGCCAGATCCCGTTCGGTCAGCTTCTGCTGCAGAACGCTTTCCTCTTCCCCGGCCTTCACCGCGGCTTCGTAGGAGTCCATGGCGTCAAACGCCTTTTGCAGCAGCGGATGCGACGAGCCTTTTTTCAAAAGCCTGCGCTCAGCGGTGCGCTCCTCCTGTGCATTCAGCATGGCAAAAACAAAGCCGAACAGAATGAACAGGATCGTAAAAACAAATACGACATAAGTCTCGTTTTTCATACCGGCGGCGCTCACCGCCATGCAGACGACGGTTCCGAGCAGCCCCAGCGCCCAAAGACCGAAAGAAATGGTTCTGTTATCGGGCATGGTCGTTTTCCCCTTTCTGTTTTGTGATCTCATTGCTCAGGCGGGCAAATTGTTCCAGCGTCAGCTGCTCGGCGCGTGCCTGCGGAGCGATCCCCGCCGCAGCCATCATGGCGGAAAGCGTTTCCTTCGGCAGCCCCATTCCGGCGCTGACAGCGTTGCAGAGCGTTTTCCGGCGCTGCCCGAACGAAGCGCGGACAAGCGCAAAAAAGGTCTGCTCCGAATCCACAGACACCGGCTGCTGCGGCAGAATGTTCAGCCGGATGACCGCGGAATCCACGTTCGGCGCGGGCAGAAAGCTGCCGCGGGAGACCTGGAACAAAACCTCCGGCTGGGCGTAATAGCGAACGGCAAGGCTCAGCGCCCCGGCAGCACGCTGACCGGGCAAAGCGCAGATGCGGTCGGCAGCCTCCTTCTGTACCATGACCGTCAGCGAGCGGATGGGCAGCCGCTCCTCCAGAAAGCGCATGATCACCGGCGAGGTGATATAATACGGAAGATTGGCGCAGACGGCAACGTCCATCCCGTCGAATTCCTCTGCGATCAGCCGGTGCAGGTCAAGCTTCAGAATATCGCCGTGGACAACGGAAGCATTCGGGTGCCCGGCGAGCGTTTCCTGCAGAACCGGGAGCAGGCGGTCGTCCAGTTCCACCGCAACCACCTTTTTTGCCCGCGCCGCAAGCTCCACCGTCAGCACGCCGATCCCCGGCCCGACCTCCAGCACGCCGGTCTGTTCGCCGGCGCCGCATTCCTGCGCCATACGGGGACAAACCGACGGATTGATCAGAAAATTCTGCCCGAGCGCCTTGGAGAAGGTAAAGCCATGGCGCGACAGAATCTCTTTGATGGTACCGATGTTGGAAAGCGAATTCAAATTCAAGTCATCCTTTCAATGCGGCAGGGTCAAAGGGAAAAGCTGACCGGCAGAAGCTCCCGCAGGGAAAATACGCGGCAGCGGCTGCCGTTCTGATCGGCACACAGCACGTCAAGATCGCCGAACTCGGCAAGGGCCTGACGGCAGATGCCGCAGGGCGGCGTCGGATTTTCCCCCGCGGCGACCGCAATGGCGGAAAAACGGCGTTTGCCGGCGGAAACCGCAGCGGAGAGCGCGGAACGCTCCGCGCAGATGCCGGCCGGATAGCTGGCGTTTTCCACATTACATCCGGTAAAAACCGTGCCGTCCGTGCAGAGCAGAGCCGCCCCGACGGCAAACCCGGAATACGGCGCATAGGCATTTTTGCGTGCTTCGGCTGCGCGCCGGACCAGCTGCAGATATTCCGGTTTCATCGTACACCGCCTCCTCTTCCGGCAGCTTTGCGAAAAGCGCGAAAAAGTAAAAAATAAGAATTGCAATGTTTTCTGCTTACTGGTATTATTGTACCATACGGACGGCGTTTTCGGAACCGTCCGTGCAAAAATTTTTCAATGCTTGGAGGGATCCCGATGGATCGCCGCGACAAAGAAAATTATTATCTGGATATTGCCGAAACCGTTCTGGAACGGAGCACCTGCCTGCGCCGCAATTACGGCGCGCTGATCGTGAAAAACGATGAGATCATTTCAACGGGCTACAACGGCGCGCCGCGCGGCCGCATCAACTGTACGGATGCCGGCGAATGCATCCGCGAAAAGCTCGGGATCCCGCGCGGAGAGCGTTATGAGCTTTGCCGTTCGGTACACGCCGAAGCCAACGCGATCATCAGCGCGGCCCGAACCGATACGATCGGCGCGACGCTGTATCTGGCGGGGAAAAACGCCCAGACAGGCGACTATGTGGCCGACGCATCGTCCTGTGCAATGTGCAAAAAGCTGGTCATCAATGCCGGGATCGAGCGGGTCGTTGTCCGCATCGACCGGAACCGCTATAAGGTCATCCCGGTGGAGGAATGGATCCGCAACGACGATTCGATCAGCGGAAGCTTTGGGTACTGAAGGCGGAGAACGGCCGGGCGCTGCGGTGCTGCCGCAGGAATGGAAGGAAAAAGGGGTATCGATGAAGACAACGCAAAATTTTACGGAAGGCAAAATTCTGTCGCCGCTGATCCGCTTTGCGCTGCCGGTGCTGTTTGCAATTTTTCTGCAGACGATGTACGGCGCGGTGGATATGCTGGTGGTCGGCCAGTTCGGAACGGCGGCGGATGTTTCGGCGGTTTCCACCGGGAGCTGGATGATGCAGACGATCACTTCGGCAATCAACGGGCTTGCCATGGGCGTGACGATCTTGCTGGGACAAAAGATCGGTGAGCGGAAAACGGAAGAGGCCGGCAGCGTGATCGGTACGGGGATCTGTCTGTTTGCGGCGGTGGCGGCCGGCGTTACCGTGCTGACCGAGCTGTTCGCCGTTCCGTTTGCCGCTGTGATGCAGGTGCCGGCCGAAGCGTTCGGCAGCACCGTGCAGTACGTCCGGATCTGCGCGGGCGGGTCTGTGTTTATCGTTGCCTACAACGTGTTCGGCTCCATTTTCCGCGGAATGGGGAATTCCAGACTGCCGCTGATCGCAGTGGCGATCGCCTGTGCAGTCAATATTGCCGGAGACCTGCTGCTGGTCGGCGTATTTCATATGGCGGCGGCCGGTGCAGCGATCGCAACGGTTGCGGCGCAGGCGATCAGCGTGGTGCTGTCGCTGCTGATCCTGCGCAGGCAGCAGCTTCCGTTTACCTTCCACCGCGGCAAGATCCGTTTTCACCGCGGTCTGACCGGCCGGATCGTCCGGCTCGGAATCCCGATCGCGCTGCAGGACGTGCTGGTCAGCATTTCGTTTCTGGCGATCACGGCAATCGTCAACGGGCTTGGCGTTGTGATCTCGGCGGGGGTCGGCGTTGCGGAGAAGCTCTGCGGCTTTATCATGCTGGTTCCGTCGGCGTACATGCAGTCCATTTCGGCGTTTGTTGCGCAGAACATCGGCGCAAAAAAGCCCGGGCGCGCCCGGAGGGCATTGTTTTACGGGATCCTCACCTCGCTTGCGGTCGGCGTTGTGCTGGGATATTTCAGCTTTTTCCACGGCGACCTGATGGCGGCGCTTTTTGCCAAAGAGACCGACGTGATCGCCGTGGCGGCAGAATATCTGAAGGCCTATGCGATCGACTGTATTTTCGTTTCCTTCCTGTTCTGCTTCATCGGCTATTTCAACGGCTGCGGCAGCACCACGTTCGTCATGATTCAGGGGATCGCCGGTGCGTTCGGCGTCCGGATCCCGGTTTCGCTGCTGATGAGCCGAAGAGTGCCGCTTTCCCTCTTTGGGATCGGTCTTGCGACGCCGTGTTCCACGCTGGTTCAGATCACGCTTTGCGGCATCTGGTTTTTTGTGCAGAAAAAGAAAATGAGCCGTGCGGCTGCGCCGTCCGGTCCTTTATCGTAATCAGACAGAAAAAAGAAACGCCCTCCGGAGCAGCCGTCTGTTCCGGAGGGCACTGTTTTGCTGTGTGGGAAAAATGCGGCGGACGGATACCGTTTTTGCCGCAGCCCGAACGGAGAACTCCGCGGAAGGGTTCAGGAAAGGGAGGGTTTCCGGCGCATCCGCCGGAGAAGGAACAACGCGGCAAACAGCATGACGGGGAACACCAGCGCGGCGAGCATCCCGAGCTTGACGCCGCTGCTGCCGCCGCCGAGCAGATCGGACGCCGCGCCGACCAGATCCGGGCCGACAAAGCAGCCGACGTCACCGGCAAGCGCCAGCAGAGCAAACATTGCGGTTCCGCCCTGCGGACAATCGCGCGCGGAAAGGCTGAGAACGCCGGGCCAGAGGATCGCGACCGAAACGCCGCACAGCCCGCAGCCGAGCAGCGAAACGATCGCGTCCGGCACAAGAGATACGATCAGAAAACTGACGGTGCAAAGAGCGGCAGAAAGCCCCAGCAGCCGGGTCAGGCGAAAACGTTCGCCGAATTTGCCGTAAAGCAGCCGTGTGGTTCCCATCGCAACGGCGAACAGACACGGCCCGAGCAGGTCTCCCATCGCTTTGGAAACGCCAAGCCCCAGCTCGGCGAACAGCGAGGCCCACTGCGCCATCGCCTGTTCCGCCGCGCCGGAGGCGAGCATCAGCACCAGCAGCGCCCAGAACATCGGCATCGAAAACAGGCGGCGCATCGGCAGGTTGGTTTCCGGCTCGCCGAAGGAATTGATCGGAACCCGGCAGAACAGCGCCGCGGCGCAAAGCGGAATCACCGCCCAGCCGATGGCGAGCCAGCGCCAGTTTGCGGTGCCGGCCAGCTGAAAATACGCCGTGGAGATCAGAATGACGGCAACATGCCCCCAGCAGTAAAACGAATGCATGATGCCCATGGCCGAAGCCTTTGCGTCTCCGGGCAGAGCCTCCAGCATGGGGCTGAGCAGCACCTCGTTCAGCCCGCTGCCGATGGCGCAGAGTACCGTGCAGAACAGCAGCGAGGGGTAAGCGGGCAGCAGAAACGGCAGAATGCCCAG
>JAQXJH010000039.1 GCA_029008595.1 Bacillota bacterium | reverse complement strand
GTAATCCTTCACGCGCTGTACGAAATGGGCATTTCGGATCGCTCCGGCTGCGTCATGGTCGGCGACCGGTCGCACGACGCCATCGGCGCGAAAATGGCGCAGATCGATTTTATCGGTGTGCTATACGGTTACGGCAGCCGCGAAGAGCTGGAAGCCGAAGGAACCGACGCCATCGCAGACAGCGTTGCAGCGCTGCGAAGCCTCCTGTTTTCATAAAATAATTCAACACCCCGCCTGTCCGACGGTATCTACCGTTCGGCAGGCGGGGTGTGTTTTTATCGGAGGCCGTTTTTTATTCTATAGTCACTTCCGCGTTTGGAAACCAGCTGACGGCTTCCTTGATTGCGCGCTGTGCCGGAAGCCCGTTGCCGAAGAGGACGACAAGCGTATTCTCCTCCCCGGCCGGAGCGTTTTCAAATTCCCTGAGCTCGACCATGGGGCCGACGCAGTCAACCACAAAACGTCCCTCCGGCGTACTTGCAAAGCCCTTGATCCGATACGTTTCCTCGGCAAACATCCGAAGAAAGGACGTCAGGTCCTTTTTGCTGAAGCCCGAAATGTGCAGCAGGAGCTTGCGGAGCGTGATATCTCTCGTGTGGATCTGTCCGTCTGCAGGATCCTCCGCGGGCTGTTCTTCCATCGCCGTCAGCCATTCCGGTCGGATCTGGCCAAACGTTGTCTCAAAGGTCGGGCGATTCGGCTTCTGCGCGCGGATGATGGTATTGATCTCATCCAGCTGCTCGCGGGAGGCAATGTCGCACTTGTTGATGATGATCATATCGCTGATGGCAAGCTGCATACGGCAGACGCGGGCGGTCTTATAAACGGTCATAAACCGTGCGCCGTCCACAAGGCAGATCGCTCCCGCGTATTCCAAATCGGGGAATTTATCCCGCTGCCGGAGGATCGTACCGACGGCGGTCGGGTCGGACAGACCGG
The DNA here is from genome assembly GCA_029008595.1 of Bacillota bacterium. Taxonomy (GTDB): domain Bacteria; phylum Bacillota; class Clostridia; order Oscillospirales; family Acutalibacteraceae; genus CAKXIK01. The sequence continues at coordinate 3,999 of JAQXJH010000039.1, read as the reverse complement.
AGGCTTCCACAAAGATCACGTCAAAATTCTCCTGCTGCAGACGGAGAAGCGCGTCCTCAAACTGTTCGATCTTACAGGCGCAGAAAATGGAGCCGTTGTTGATCTCTTCCATCTTGATATCGAGATCCTCCAGCAGCGTTCCGTCTACGCCCTGCTTGCCGAACTCATTGACGACGATGGCTGTGCGCCGGTCCGGAAACAGACGTACAAACTGGTGCAGGAACGTCGTCTTCCCCGCCCCGAGAAATCCGGTGATAAGATACAGCTTTGTCATGATAACAGTCCCCTTTTCAGTGCCACCGCACAAGACGTGTTTCAAGCGCCGTTACCGCGCGGTTGAGCAGCGTGATGACCAGCGCCACGAGCAGGATGCTCGCAAGAACGTTGGTATAGTTTGCGTAATCGGCAAAGTTACGGATGAAATAGCCGAGACCGCTGTGCGCACCCATCATTTCAGCGAGCGTCAGCAGCATAAAGGCCGAGGAAAGCGAACCGCGCAGGCCGGTGAGTATACCGGGCATGACCCACGGCAAGAGCACCTCCCATAACAGCTCTCGCTGTTTCAGCCCCAATACTCTGGCGCTGTCGAGAATGCGCTGATCCAGCGCGCCGACGCGCGCTACCATCTGCAGAAACGTCGGCCAGAAAATGCCGATGATCAAAACCATGGCGGAAGCCGAGCGGAACGACGGCATGATCGCGATAAGATACGGCGCATAGATGATGGCCGGTATTGGCGACAGCACGCGTGCGATCGGCACGACGGTTTCGCACAGACGAGAGTTCCAACCGGCGATCAGTCCGAGAGCCACGCCGAGCGGCAGCGACACGCCGAAGCCGATAAGAAGCAGTGAGAGCGAGGAGAATACGCCAAGGATCATTCGCTCGCGCATGGTATAGAAGACCGAGAAAACGGCTTCCGGCGTCGGCACGAGGATGATATGTCCGCGGCCAAGGCGCGTTGTATACACCTGCCAGAACAGCAGAACAAAAAAGACGATCGCGCCGATATCTCCGGCGGTACGCGCTTTTTTCCGACGAATCAGCTGATAGATCACGGCAAGCTCGATGAGAACGCACGCCACGGTCATACACACGGGGCTTGCCTTGACCTTGGCGTTTCCCGGCAGATACATGGAGAGCATCAGCGCGGCGAACAGAATGTGAACGGCGAGAATCGGGCGGCTTTTTGTTTCGCGCTTCGTCATGGGTTCACCTCCGCCGTCTCGCCCCACTTATAGAAGAGCGAGATCATGTCCCGCCGCAGCGCGCAGCACTCGCTGGAAATAAGCAGCGTTTCCCGCTGGCGCGGGCGTGAAAACGGGATCTTGTGCCGGAAGACGATCCGTCCCGGCTCCATAAATGCTACGCGGTCGCCAAGCAGGATCGCCTCGTCCATATCATGTGTCACGAACAGGACCGTTTTTCTGTCCTCTTCCCAGAGCTTGAGCAAAAGCTCCTGGAGAGCGAAGCGGTTTTTGGGGTCCAGCGCAGAAAACGGCTCGTCCAACAGCAGCGTAGGACAGCCCATACCGAGCACTCTTGCAATAGCAACGCGCTGCTGCATGCCGCCGGAAAGCTGGTTTGGCAGCATGCTCATGGAATCGGCAAGCCCAACACGGCACAGCGCCTCCTCGGCGCGGGAGCGCGCTTCGGCCCTGGAGAGCGAATGGTCGCTTTTTCGGATGGCAAAGGATACATTATCCCGCGCCGTCATCCACGGAAACAGGGCGGGGCTCTGGAAGACGACGCCGCGGTCGCTGCCGGGGCCGGTTATCGGAACGCCGCCGCAGAAAAGGCTGCCGCTCTCCGGCCGTTCCAATCCGGCGAGCAGCCGAAGGAGCGTGGACTTTCCGCAGCCCGAGGGCCCGATGAGCGAAAGGAATTCTCCCTCGCCGACAGAGAGATCCACGCCCCGGAGCGTCTCGGAAGACGTCCCGGGGTAAGTGAAAACCAGATCTTTGACTTCAATGCCGCCCATATCAGAGGTTATTTTCCTCGTAGGCCTCCATCATGGCCGTCCACCCGTCGAAATCGGGATAACGTTCCATAACGGTAGTCAAAGCATCGTAATAAATGCCGGAATCTACATGGTCGGTCATGTCGTACTCGGAATCGGCGGCAATATCGCCGTTTGCCTGCATGATCTCATAGAACTCCTGCACGCGGTTGGCGGAGGGGTCCATGGAGATCTTCATAACGCCGTCGTAAATGCAGTTGTAAACATACTGCTCATCAAGACCGGAGAACTCGACCAGTTTGGCAACGGTCGTCTCCTTGTCGGTCAGCATGAGCATCATGGCGCGCAGATTGGCGATCTCAAAGCGGACGTAGGCGTCACGATTCGTTTCCACATTGCTCTTGAGCGCAGTCTGGCGGCAGCAGACAGCGTTCGGCGCATATTCACCGACGAGGAACGGCACTTCAAGGCCCTGCGTCTTGGCGTTCTGACCGAAGCCGCTGTTCACGAAGCCAACGTCCGCCTCGCCCTTGAGCACAGCTTCAACAACAGACTGGAAGCCGTCAAGCTCCACAAACTTCACAGTCGTCATATCAACACCGGCCTGCGCGATCTTCTGCATCATGATCATATGGCCGGTTTCCGGACGGACGCAGGCGACGGTCTTGCCGGCAAACCAGGTCAAATCGCCGTCGGTGTAGGTCGCGGCATTTTCCGGCGTCATAACGCACTCGCTGCCCTCGTCGATCGTGCCGCCGATGACGGTGAGATCGGCGCCCTGCGCAACGAAAGTGCAGGTGGGGATCACGCCGAACGGAAGAATGTCGAGACTGCCGCCCAGAATGGCGGTGATGCCGTCGTTCAGGTTGTTGATCGGCTCGAACGTGACATCAAGACCTTCCTCGGCATAGTAGCCCATTTCGTTGGCAAGAACGACCATGGCCGCCTTAATGCTGGTGCCCATCTGCGCAACGCGCAGAGAATAATCAACATTGGAATTATCCGGTTCCGCAGACGATTCCACCTCGGCAGGAGCTTCCACAGGAACTTCGGTCGCCGCGGGTTCAGCGGGCTGCGCGGTCTGTCCGCAGGCAGCGAGAGACAGGAGCAAAATGGCAGCGAGCAGCAGTGCAATGGTTTTTTTCATGGTTTTATCCTCCGTTAATTATTCCGCTTTTTTCTTTTTTGGGAAGAACGGGCAGGCGGTTCCGCGGCATTCCCGGCTTTGGCTGAAATGATGGCAGGTGTGCTCCGGTATCTCGCCGAGATCGAGACCGAGAAACTCCCTTGCTGCGGGAAGCGCCGCCGAGAGTGTAAGATACGTCACTCTCTTACAGCAGCGGGGGCCTTCCACCGAAGCGATCGCAGAGAGGCAGCGGGCGGTCATCTCATTCCCTGCCGCCCAGCCGGTTTTGGAGAGCGGCGTTGATCCCTGCCAAACGCAGGCAAAAATTCCCGCGCCCACAGCGGCACCGCAGCAGCCGAACTGTCCGCAGCAGCCTCCCGGCACCGTTCCGGCGCGCTCCCGCGCCGTTTTGAGCCGTTTCTGCAGCATTTCCTCCGTTTCACCGCTTATTCTGCTGGCGGCCGTGAGCAATACGGCAGGGATCAGATAATGGTGATACGGGCAATGCATGGGGAGCTTCGGATCGTCCATAATATTTTCGCAAAGCGAAAATACGCTGACCGGCTCTTCCGCTTCAAAGGCAGAAATGCACGCCTTATCGATGATATCCATATGCGCCGGATCAGGAAGCATCGGCATGTTTATCACCTCGAAATTCGTTCATATTGGTCTCGTCTTATATTGGACGTGGTCTACTAAATATGTAAAAAAAACACCCACAGACCGCGGGGTGGCCGTCCGGAGCGAAACCGCCCCGGACGGCCGCGCTTGTTTACATGACTTCGCGGATCGCAGCCTCCAGTTCGTCCTTGGAGGGGATAATGGAACGGAACTTCATCTTGCCGTTGATGTAAACGGACGGCAGATTGGGAACGCCCATCTTTTTCATGCGGGCAATGTCTTCCTTGACGGT
>JAQXJH010000038.1 GCA_029008595.1 Bacillota bacterium | reverse complement strand
TTGCTCCTTTGATATCCACATCATGTGATCCGGATATGTTATGCGGTATTAGCGTTCGTTTCCAAACGTTATCCCCCTCTGAAAGGCAGGTTGCTCACGCGTTACTCACCCGTCCGCCACTAAGCATCAAAAGCAAGCTCTCAATGCTTCGTTCGACTTGCATGTGTTAGGCACGCCGCCAGCGTTCGTCCTGAGCCAGGATCAAACTCTCTAAAAAATTGTATCAAAACGGCTTCCGCCGCTTCAATCATTCTTCAGAGCTTTGATTGCTCTTTCTTCGATACACTGACTGTATCTTCGTACTAAATTTCCGGAAGTTTCTTGAACTTCTCAAATTCATTACGGGTTCTTTCTTGTCTTCTGTGTTGTTTAATTTTCAAGGTTCCAAAGTCCGCTTCGTTTTTTTGATGAAGCTTATTAAGTATAACACGCTCGAATGAGTTTGTCAACAACTTTTTTTCATCATCATAATTTGTCGAAGCGCATAAGAATTACAGCATAATCATGCCGTTTCTTATCTCTTTTTGCCGTTCTCGCGAACAGCTTGTATATAATATCACACTCCCGATTGCTTGTCAATGGTTTTTTTCATTTTTTCAGAAAATTCAGGTTTCTGCATTTTCTCTGGCACGGGCCAGTGCTTCCAGCTCTTCGCGGCCGATCCGGTAGGATTTGTTGCAGAACTGACAGTTTACCTGTGCAAAACCTGTTTCATCCGGCAGGGAACGGATCTCCTCCGGAGAAAGGAGCGCAATGGCCGCCTGAACCCTTTCTTTGCTGCAGGTACAGGCATATTCCACCGGCGTTTCGTCCAGAACCTCCACCGTAAAACCGGCCAGCGCCTTGCGGCAGATCTCCTCCATCGTCATACCTTTGGCGAGCATGGTGGTCATCGGTTCCAATTCCGCAAGATTTTTTTCCAGCTGGTCGATCTCCTCATCGCCTGCCGTGGGCAGCAGCTGCACAAGCAGACCTCCGGCCAGCAGCACCGAATGATCCTGCTTATCCGTCAGCACACCCAACGCACAGACTGTCGGCGTCTGTTCGCTGCGGGCATAATATTCGGTAATATCCTCCGCGATCTCTCCGGATACGAGATTCACCTGACCGTTGTAAGGCTGGCCGCTGCCGAGATCCTTCATGACATTCAGCTGGCCGTCACGACCGACTGCGCCGCCGACATCCAGCTTTCCGACGCTGTTGAGCGGAAGCTCCACCGCAGCATTTTCGGCATATCCGCGGCAATGGCCCGCGTTGTCGGCCACGGCGACGAGCGAACCGATCGGGCCGCCGCCCTTCACGCGCAAAGTAAGGGAGGCTCCTTCTCCTTTGAGCATGTTCCCCATCATTGCCGAAGCCGTCAGCAGTCTGCCCAGCGCCGCAGAGGCCACCGCCGAACAGCCGTGGATCTGCTGTGCCGTATAAACGGTATTGGTCGTATCCGCGGCCATTGCGATCAGCGTCCCGTCCGAGGTGATGCAGCGTATAATATGATCCTTTTTTGCCATAAAACTTTCTTCCTTTCCCGGCCGGGCGCGTTATTCTGCGTTTTTGGCCGAAGACGCCTGTTCCGGCTTGCGCGCGGCGATCAAAATGCGGTCGTCGGCAGAAAGGGCCGGTTGCTGCGAAAACCCGCTGAATCGTGCAGCCGGTTCCAGCCCTGCTTCCCTCAGCCAGTCTTCCAGCTGCCCGATCTCATAGGCCCGTTCTTCAAAAGCCTCGTGCCGGCGGCGGTAAAGTCCGCCCTCCCGCTCAAAAAAATCCAGCGTAATGCGCACGATATCATTCTCCGGAAAAAATTCATTCTGCCAGGTACAGAATACCTTTGGCGTTTCATAAACAAAGGTGTGATTGGCCAGCGTTTTCCGGTGTTTATGCACGGTATTCACATCGAACAGAAAGACCCCGCCCGGATTCAGAAACAACGAGACACGGCGAAAGGTTTCCTGCACATCCTTTGCGCGCAGCAGATGATTGATGCTGTCGAGCGTGCAGACCGCGGCGTCCACGGTACCGTACAGATCGATCTGCTGCATTTTCTGCCGCAAAAACAGCACCGAAACATTTTCTTCCGCCGCCTTTTGCTGCGCTTTGCAAAGCATTTCGCCCGAAGCGTCCACCCCGATCACCTCGGCGCCGCGTTTTGCAAACAGCACAGAAAGGCTGCCGGTTCCGCAGGCCAGATCCAGCAGCAGGCCCGGCTTTACGCCGTACCGCTGCAGAATGCCCCAAAGGCACTCTGCCTGCTGTTCATAGTCCACGTTCATCGTCAGCCCATCATAATACTGTGCAAAACTTTGGTAACCGCCGCTCATTGATCCTTTTTTTCCTGCATGCGGTTAAAAACCAGCTCGTAGCCGTCGCAGCCATAATTCAGCGAGCGGTTGACACGGCTGATCGTCGCCGTACTGGCTCCGGTCTCATTGACGATCTCGCTGTAAACCTTTTTCTCGCTGAGCATTTTTGCTACTGCGAGCCGCTGAGACATTGCCTTCAGTTCCGGTACCGTACAGAGATCCTCGAAGAAATTATAGCACTCTTCCTTTGTTTCCAGCGCAAGGATCGCTTCAAATAAGAACTCCACTCCGGTATCCTTTAATTTTGTATTCATCGCGTCCTCCGTTTCCTGTCCCTTTTCAGGGGCAAGTATTCTGGTCTTCATTACAATAAAATTTTAGCACACAAAAGTCTAAAAGTAAAGAGGGTTTTCTTCTTGAATCTCAAAAATTTCCATTCACTCATCCAGAACGCTGCGGATCGCCGCAAGAACCTCTTCCGCTCCCTCTCCGTTCTGCGAAGAAAACGCAATCGGCGCCGGATGCTTCAGCCCCGCAAGCTCCTGTCCGATCTTTTCCATGCGTTCCGCCCGCTGCGTTTTATTCAGCTTGTCCGCTTTGGTCAGCACCAGCAAAAACGGCAGGCGCATCTGCCCCAGATAGGAGATCATCTGAAGATCCTCCTTTGAGGGCGGATGGCGCATATCCACAAGCTGCACAACGAGTCTCAGATCGCGCCCGGCATTAAAATAGCCTTCCACCAGTTCCGACCAGCGAAGCTTTTCCGTTTTGGAGACCTTCGCGTAGCCGTAGCCCGGCAGATCGACAAAACGCGCCGTGTCGAGCCGGTAAAAATTCACGGTGATCGTTTTGCCCGGGGTAGCGCTGGTGCGTGCCAGCGCCTTACGATTGAGCAGGCGGTTGATCAGGGACGATTTGCCGACATTCGATTTTCCCGAAAACGCGATCTCCGGCAGATCGCACGGCAGCAGCTGCGCAGCGGTTCCGGCAGCCGCTTCAAAAACGGCGGATTCCAATTTCACGGTCGGTCCTCCTTATTTTGCATGTACCGGATGTTCCGGCGAAACGACAAATCCGGAATACTGCACGTTCAGTCCGTCTTTCGCCGTCTTCCCGGAGCGTTCTTCGGTCAGCGGAGCAGCCAGTGCCGCAGCAAACACCGTCTGCACCGTTTCTGCGGGAACAAAGCGGATGTTTTCCCGGACAACGTCGTCCAGCTCAGCCAGATCCGGCTCGTTTGCCTTCGGAATAATGACGGTGCGGATTCCCTTGCGGTAAGCGCCCATGGCTTTTTCCCGCAGGCCGCCGATCGGCAGAACGCGTCCGCGCAGTGTGACCTCGCCGGTCATTGCCACATCAGCCCGCACCGGAATGTTCCGCAGCGCCGAAACGAGCGCCGTCGTCAGCGTGATCCCGGCAGAAGGACCGTCCTTCGGTACGGCGCCTTCCGGCACATGGATATGCAGATCGTATTTCTTATAAAAATCCGGATCGATGCCGAACGCTCTTGCATAGGTGCGGACGCAGCTGACGGCGATCCGGGCGGATTCCTTCATCACATCGCCGAGAGAACCGGTCAGTTCCAGCTTGCCGGTGCCTTCCATCAGCGTCATTTCAACCGGCATCACTTCGCCGCCGACCGCCGTCCAGGCAAGGCCGTTGGCCACGCCAATCTCATCCCTGCGGGAAAGATCGTCTTCCTTGAACTTTGCCGGCCCAAGCAGCGTCTCCAGCGCACCCGCATCGATTTTTACGCTTTTTTCGCCGTCGCCGACGATTTTCCGCGCAGCCTTGCGGCAGAGCGACGCCAGAACGCGATCCAGCCCGCGGACGCCCGCTTCGCGCGTATAACCGTCGATGAGCGCGTGAAGGGCGTCATCCGTCAGCCGCACGCGCCGTTTATCCAATCCGTTCTTTTCCAGTTCGTCGGGATAAAGATGCTCTTTGGCAATATGGAACTTTTCGTCGTGCGTATAGCTGGAGATATGTATCAGCTCCATGCGGTCGAGCAGCGGCTGCGGGATCGACGATTCGTCGTTGGCCGTCGTCACGAACAGCACCTGACTCAGATCGAACGGCAGATCGATAAAATGATCCTGAAAGGAAAAATTCTGTTCCGCGTCGAGCACCTCGAGCAGCGCCGAAGCCGGATCCCCCTGATAACTGTCGGAAAGCTTATCGATCTCGTCGAGCAGCAGCAGCGGGTTTGACGAACCGGCCTGCCGGATGGCGGTGATGATTCGCCCGGGCATCGCGCCGATATAGGTCCGGCGGTGGCCGCGGATCTCGGCTTCATCGTGTACGCCGCCGAGCGAAACGCGCACATATTTGCGGTTCATTGCCTTTGCGACCGAACGCGCGATCGACGTTTTTCCCACGCCGGGCGGCCCGACCAGACAAAGGATCTGCCCCTTGATATCCGGATTCAGCTTTCGGACGGCCAGCAGCTCCAGAATGCGCTCCTTGACCTTTTTCAGTCCGTAATGATCCCGGTCGAGAATTTTCTGCGCCTGCGCCAGATCGATACGGTCCGCCGTCGTTTTGCCCCACGGCAGCTCGATGCAGGTATCCAGATATCCGCGCACCACCGTCGCCTCGTGCGAACCGGACGGCATTTTCGCCAGCTTTGCGCATTCCTTGAGCAGCTTTTCCTTCGATTCCTGCGGCATTTCCAGCGCATTGATCGCCTCGCGGTAGCTGTCGGATTCCTCCAGCGGAGAATCCTCTTCCCCCAATTCGTCCGCGATCACATGCATCTGTTCGCGCAGATAGTATTCCCGCTGGTTCCGGTCGATATTCTGCTTGACCTTGTCTTCAATTTCGGCTTCTGTCCGCAGCAGCTCCAGCTCGCCGTCCAGAAACGCGACCAGATCCTCCAGACGCGCGGTGGCAGAGGTCTGTTCCAGCAGCTGCTGCGCCTGATGCGGCTCCATCGTTACATTGCCGGCAATATAATCGGCAACCACGTTCGGATCCCGGGACAGGCGAACCTGCTGAAATGCGTCGTTTTCGGCGACGCCGGTCTCCTCGCTGTATTTTGAAAAGCGCTCCAGCGCCATACGGATCAACGCCTGATTCTGCAGTTCATCGGCAGAACGGCGCACCGGACGCTGCGCTACCTGAACCAGAAAATAGGGATCCTGCTGCTCGATCCCGGTAATTTTTGCACGATATAGGCATTCGGTGATCACGCGGACGGAATCCTTGCTGACACGGATCAGCTGCAGCACACGCGCCACCACTCCCGTGCGGTAAAAATCGCCCGGCAGCAGCGGATCCTCGGCGCTTTCGTCCTTTTGAGCCAGCAGAAACACCGTCTGTCCGTTTTCCATCGCCTGATTCAGCGCAATAATGGTCTTTTTTCTTCCTGCTTCAAAATGAAAAATGTTTCCCGGAAAAGCCACAGCCCCCCGCAGCGGAACCATCGGCAGGCTTTTGATCGCCTTTTCTGTGCGGATGCCCATGTGTTTCAACCCTTTCTGTTGCCGGTCGTTGCGCGCCGCTGTTCCGGCGCATAAAAGTTTTCGTTACACAAAGCGAGCGATCCCCGCGGCACAAACCGTGCCGTAAGAATCACCCGCCCGATTCTTTTTGATTTAAGACGCCGATTCCTTCCGGACGCGCTTCTTCGGCGGATCCAGTTTCAGGCTGACCGCCTTGCGCTCCGGATCGCGTTCCAGCTTCGGCTTGCTCCCTTTGCTGACGCAGTCGCCGGTAATGGTGATCTTGACGATCGTCGGATCGGACGGCACCTGATACATCAGATCCGTCAGCGTTTCTTCCATAATGGAGCGCAGTCCGCGGGCGCCGGTGCGGCGCTCCTGTGCCTTGCGCGCAACTGCCGTCAGGGCAGCCGGCTCAAACACAAGCTCCACATGATCCATCTCAAACAGCTTGACATACTGTTTCAGAACGGCGTTTTTCGGTTCCTGAAGAATGCGGACCAGGGCCTTTTCGTCCAGCCCGTTCAGCGCCGTGATCACGGGCAGGCGGCCCACCAGCTCCGGGATCAGGCCGAACTTGACCAGATCGTGCGGGGTAACATCCTTCATCCAGTCTGTCGCGTCCAGTTCCTTTTTGCTGTGTACCTCTCCGCCGAAGCCGAGCGTGGAATGATTCGTCCGTTTCTCCACCACTTTTTCCAGACCGTCGAAAGCACCGCCGCAGATAAACAGAATATTGGTGGTATCGATCTGAATAAACTCCTGCTGCGGATGCTTGCGGCCGCCGTTCGGCGGAACATTGGAAACGGTTCCTTCCAGAATTTTCAGCAGCGCCTGCTGAACGCCTTCGCCGCTGACATCGCGGGTGATCGATACATTTTCCGACTTGCGGGAAATCTTATCGATCTCATCCACATAAATGATGCCGCGTTCGGCACGCTCAATATTGTAATCCGCCGCCTGGATCAGGCGCAGCAGAATGTTTTCCACATCCTCGCCGACATAACCCGCTTCCGTCAGCGTGGTGGCGTCGGCCACCGCAAACGGCACATCCAGAATTTTGGCGAGTGTCTGAGCCAGATACGTCTTGCCGACGCCGGTCGGTCCCAGCAGCAGCACATTGCTTTTCTGCAGCTCCACTCCGCCGTCATCTGCGGAATAGATGCGCTTGTAATGGTTGTAGACCGCAACAGAAAGCGCTTTTTTCGCCGCGTCCTGCCCGATCACATATTCGTCGAGCTTTGCCTTGATCTCCTGCGGCTTGGGCAGGGTATTGCCCGTTTCCGCAGCGCCCGGTTTACTGCCGTGAACGCCGGAAATTCCGTATTCTTCCTCCAGGATCGCCTCACACAGTGCAACGCATTCGTCACAGATATAAACGCCGCGGCCCGCGATCATTTTGCGGACCTGCTCCTGTGTTTTATTGCAGAACGAACAGCGGACAGTGCGGTCGTTCGTCTCTTCGTTACGGGACATCCCATCACCCAATTCCACTAAGATTCAAAATGAATTCCGGTCAGCGCTTGTAAATGACCTTATCGACCAGACCGTATGCGGCGGCCTGTTCCGCGGTCATGAAGTGGTCGCGTTCGGTATCGCGCGCGATCTCCTCCAGCGGGCGGCCGGTGTTTTCTGCCAGAATGCCGTTGAGCTTTTCGCGGATGCGGAGAATATGCTCTGCATGGATCTTCACATCGCTGGCCTGACCCTGCGCGCCGCCCATCGGCTGGTGGATCATGATTTCGCTGTTGGGCAGCGCAAAACGCTTGCCCTTTGCGCCGCAGGAAAGCAGAAACGCGCCCATGCTGGCAGCCATGCCGATGCAGATGGTGGACACATCGCACTTTACATACTGCATCGTGTCATAAATCGCCATGCCGGCGGTCACCGATCCGCCGGGGCTGTTGATATAAAGGCTGATGTCCTTGGTCGGATCCTGACCTTCCAGATAGAGCAGCTGCGCGACCACAAGGCTTGCGGAAGTATCGTTCACTTCTTCCGAAAGCATGATGATGCGGTCGTTCAAAAGACGGGAAAAAATATCATAGGAACGCTCTCCGCGATTGGTTTGTTCCACGACCATCGGTACCAGACTCATTGCAGCTCAACCTCCAATTTGCAAATACAGTTTCTCGTCGGAAAATCCTGCCCGTCACGATGCGGCAGGCAGGATCCCTGTTGAAATATAGGCGCCTCTCGGCAGATTTATTCAGCGTACTGCGCCGGAAAACGGGGGAATTATTCCGCCTTCGTCTCCCCGGCAGCTTCCTCGGTCACATTTGCCGCATCCTCGACAACTTTCATTGCCTTTTCCACGGCGATATCTGCGGCAAGATCCTTTTCGGGAACCATCGGCCGGATCTTCTCCACTTCCAGATTGTAGGCCTTTGCCATTTTCTCATATTCGGCGTTCAGCTCTTCCTCGGTGGGTTTGATCTCTTCCAGCTCGGCGATCTTTTCCAGCGCAAGGCGCAGCTTAACCTGACGCTCCGCCTGCGGAACGAACTGCTTGCGCAGACCGTCCAGATCAAGGCCGGTATACTGCATGTACGACTGAACGTTCAGCCCCTGGCTGGAAAGGCGATATTCAAAATCGCGCAGGCAGTCGTCCACACGATGCTCGAACATGACCTGCGGGATCTCGGCAGAAAGGTTTTCGATCAGCTTGTCGATCAGCTGATTCTTCACGTCGTCCTCGGCCATGTGGCTCTTGCGGTGCTCAATATCTTCCTTCAGATGCTCTTTATAGGCTTCCAGCGTATCGAACTCGCTGACGTCCTTGGCAAAATCGTCATCCAGCTCCGGCAGCTCGTTTTTCTTGATCTCGTGCAGCTTCACCTTGAAAACGGCAGCCTTGCCGGCAAGCTCTTTCGCCTGATAATCCTCGGGGAACGTGACGTTGACGTCAAATTCGTCCTCTGCATTATGGCCGATGATCTGATC
>JAQXJH010000037.1 GCA_029008595.1 Bacillota bacterium | reverse complement strand
CAATATATCGATATTAATATATCGATATATGAAATACATATTTCACAAGCGCCGAACATTGTGTTAATATATTAACAAAGAAAGCCGCCGGGCATCAGGCCCGGGGTCAAGAAAAAACGGAGGTATGAAGTATGGCAAGATTTACGTTACCGAGAGATCTCTACCACGGCAAAGGCTCCCTGGAAGCACTGAAGACTTTTGAAGGCAAGCGCGCAATGATCTGCGTGGGCGGCGGTTCCATGAAGAAATTCGGTTTTCTGGACCGTGCGATCTCCTATCTGAAAGAAGCAGGCATGGAAGTTGAACTGTTCGAAGGCATCGAGCCGGATCCTTCTGTTGAGACGGTCATGCGCGGCGCAGAAGCCATGCTGAAATTTGAGCCGGATTGGATCATTGCCATGGGCGGCGGTTCCCCGATCGACGCGGCAAAGGCCATGTGGATCAAGTATGAATATCCGGAAGTTACCTTTGAAGATATGTGCAAGGTCTTCGGCCTGCCGAAGCTGCGCAAAAAGGCTCATTTCTGCGCGATTTCTTCCACCTCCGGCACCGCGACCGAGGTGACTGCGTTCTCCATCATCACCGACTATCAGAAGGGCGTCAAATATCCGATCGCTGACTTTGAGATCACCCCGGATGTCGCCATCGTTGACCCGGATCTGGCAGAGACCATGCCGAAGAAGCTGGTTGCCCATACCGGTATGGACGCTATGACCCATGCGATCGAAGCGTATGTTTCCACCGCCAACTGCGATTATACCGATCCGCTCGCGATCTTCGCCATCAAGATGATCGAGGACGATCTGGTCGATTCCTACAACGGCGATATGGCGAAGCGCGATACCATGCACAATGCGCAGTGCCTGGCCGGTATGGCGTTCTCCAACGCTCTGCTCGGTATCGTTCATTCCATGGCTCACAAGACCGGCGCTGCTTTTGCCGATTACGGCGCACACATCATCCACGGCGCTGCAAACGCCATGTACCTGCCGAAGGTCATCGCGTTCAATGCCAAGGACGAGACCGCGAAGAAGCGTTACGGCGTGATCGCGGACTACATGGGTCTCGGCGGTTCCAATGACGACGAGAAGGTTCAGCTCCTCATCGCTTACCTGCGCAAGATGAACGACGACCTGAACATTCCGCACTGCATCAAGAACTACGGCGCTGACAGCTATCCGACCGAGAACGGCTTCGTTCCGGAAGAATTTTTCCTCGAGAGACTGCCGAAGATCGCAGAGCTTACCATCGGCGACGCCTGCACCGGTTCCAATCCGCGTCAGCCCAGCCAGGAAGAAATGGAAAAACTGCTGAAGTGCTGCTACTACGACACCGAAGTTGATTTCTGATCTTTCTGAATCATTTCAGCTTACACCTTAATCTTTCATACTTCGCTGGAAAAACCCTCCGGCCGCTTCGGTGGCCGGAGGGTTTTTCCGTTGCCTGAACCGTTTTTTGTCCGCCTGCAGATGATTCGCCGAAGATGGGTGAAAAATGCGCGTATTTTCAGCTGTATTGAGCGAATATTCTATTTTTTTTCTGAGATTCAGGCGATATAATAAACTTACGGAATGCGTGCCGGGGCAATCAGGCCCTGCGGCCGCTTGCCGTTCCGAATTGATTGTAAGGGAGAAGAGGAGTCATGATTCCAAGAAGTGAGTATCCGCGTCCGCAGTTCGTGCGCGAAAACTGGATCAACCTGAACGGTGCATGGGAGTTCGCATTTGATTTCGGCGATTCGGGCATAGAACGGAAGATGTTTGAAAACGGCGATTTTCCGCTGACGATCACCGTGCCGTTCTGCCCGGAAAGCGAGCTTTCCGGAATCGGGTACAAGGACTTTATGAACGCCGTCTGGTATCGCAGAACCGTTTCATTTGCCAAAAACGGCGACAGGGTGCTGCTGCATTTCGGTGCGGTGGATTATGAGACCCATGTGTGGGTCAACGGAAAAAAGGTCGGGGAACACCGCGGCGGATATTCCTCTTTTACATTTGACATTACAGCAGCCGCTCAGGACGGTGAGAACGTCATTGTTGTCTGCGCGCGCGATCATGTGCGTTCCGGACTGCAGCCGGCGGGAAAACAGAGCACAAAATTTTATTCCCATGAATGCGACTACACCCGGACGACCGGTATCTGGCAGACGGTCTGGCTGGAATTTGTCCCGCAGACCTATCTGCGCCATTGCCATGTGGTAAGCGACGATCTGACCCCACAGGCTGTTGTTACCGCCGCGGTGGAAGGCTCGCCGGTCGGAAAATCCCTGCGGTTAAGCGCTTTTTATCAGGGCAGGCCGATGGGCTGCACGCAGGTGCCGGTTACCGGGGCGTCTACGGCTGCCGTGCTGCAGCTGGCCGAGCTGCACTTATGGGAAGCAGGCTGCGGCAGGCTGTATGATCTTACGCTGGAGCTGTTGGAGGGCGAAACGGTGCTCGACCGTGTGGAAAGCTACTTCGGAATGCGCAGTATTACCATCGACGGCGACCGGCTGCTGCTCAATCACCGTCCGGTTTTTCAACGTCTGGTACTGGATCAGGGATTTTATCCTGACGGTATTTATACGGCTCCGACCGATGAGGCGCTGCGCCGTGACATCGAGCTTTCGATGAACGCGGGCTTTAACGGAGCAAGACTGCATCAGAAGGTCTTCGAAGAGCGGTACCTGTTCTGGGCGGATCAGATGGGGTATCTGGTATGGGGCGAGCATGCAAGCTGGAAGCTGGATATGGAAAAATTCAGCGCGCTGGATGCCTTCCTGCCGGAATGGATGGAGGTGCTGGAGCGCGACCGCAGCCATCCGGCTATTATCGGCTGGTGTCCGTTCAATGAAACCTGGAACCATATTGAATTTGCGGACGGGCGCTGTCAGAAGGATTCCATTCTGGCGATCACCTATCAGCTGACCAAGGCGATCGACCCCACGCGCCCGGTGATCGATACCAGCGGCTTCATTCATGTTGTGACCGATGTGTATGACCTGCATGACTATGAGGGAAATGTGGAGGTTTTCCGCGCACGGTATCAGGATTCGGCGCCGGAAGAGCATTTCAACTGGTATCCGATGATGGAGCACCGCCCCGGCCTGCAGCCATACGGCGGCCAGCCCTATTTCATCAGCGAATACGGAGGAATCTGGTGGAACCCCTCGAAGGCAGGGAGCAGCTGGGGGTACGGCAAAACGGCGGAAACGGAAGAAGAGGTCGTGGAACGCTACTGCGGGCTGACCACTGCGCTGCTGCGCAGCAAAAAGGTCTGCGCATTCTGCTATACACAGTTTACCGACGTGGAGCAGGAATGCAATGGCCTGTATTATTACGACCGTTCCATGAAATTTTCTCCCGAAGCGTTCGAACGCATCCGGCAGGCCAATCTTCAGACTGCGGCGATCGAGGAGCAGGACGAATCATTCGGGCAAGCCTGAAACGCAGAAAAATTTTGAAACAAAACAGGGGCGAACCATCCGCATTGTGCAGATGATCCGCCCCTTGTGTGTTTTTTGAGCAGCCGCAGTTATTTCCGCAGGTATTCGGCAGCCTGCGCGGCGGCAACGGCGCCGTCCGCAGCAGCGGTGATCAGCTGGCGCAGCGGCTTGCGCCGGGCGTCACCGGCGGCAAACAGGCCGGGAACTCCGGTGCGGCAGTCTTCGCCCGCGGTAAAATATCCGTTCTGATCCAGCACGTCGAGCGGTGCGAAAAGCGAAGTATCCGGTTCCAGACCGACCGCAACAAAAATTCCATCGACGGCAAGCTCCTGCCGAGTTCCGTCCTGTCGGTTTTCCACGGAAACGGCCCGGACGCGTTCTTCGCCCGAGATTTCTGCCACGCAGGAATCCAGCACCGGAATGATGCTGCTATTTTGGCGCACGGCGTCCTGTAAATATTTTTCGGCGCGGAATTCCCGGCGGCGATGAATCAGGTACACACAACTGCAGATATTAGAGAGGAAGAGCGCATCCTCCAGCGCGGTGTTGCCGCCGCCGGCTACCGCGACGGTTTTGCCGCGGAAGAACGCCCCGTCGCACGTTGCGCAGTAAGAAACGCCGCGCCCGGTCAGACGGTCTTCGCCGGGGCAGCCCAGCTTGCGCCGCTGCGCGCCCGGTGCGGCGATCACGGCGCGGCAGGTATGGATCCCGTTCGGCGTGTATACCGAAAAAACGCCGGACTGCACCTCCAGCCGCTCCGCCGGTTCAAATAAAAATCCGGCGCCGAGCGCCTGCGCCTGTTCGTAAAGCTGCTGTGAAAAATCAACGCCGCTGATCCGCCCGATGCCGGGATAATTTTCAATATCCGCTGCGGAATTGATCTGTCCGCCGTAAAAGCCTTTGTCCAGAACCAGCGTTTTCAGTCCGGCGCGGGCCGCGTAAATTGCCGCGGTCATGCCGGCGGTTCCTGCGCCGATGATCATGACGTCTGTCATACCGATATCCCTCTCTCCAAAATCGTCTGCTGCCGTGTTTGCAGCGCGGAAAAACCGGCTTACAAGCACCGGATCACGTTCGCCTATAGTGTACACGATTTTTTAAAAATAATCAATTGGAAAAGCTGCATTTGTCTGCAGGCAGAGGAAGACTGCACCATTCCGGCAGGATCGTTCCCGTTTCAACGCGCCGGATTCCAGCTTTGTGCACCGCGGGCAGGATTTTTGCAAAATAAACAGATGCGGGCAGGCAAAAGTATTGGAGCGGGAGAAAATCATCCGCTGCGCCGGTTGCCCGGATGCTTTTGGGCAGCGCGGCAAACGATTCCCGCGGAAAGGAGGAACGGCGTTTGAAAAAAACGATTCGGATCATTTGCGCGGCGTTCTCTGTCGTCTGCGCCGTGATGCTGGGCGGTGTTGCCGCCGTGTCGGATGCGCTGCCCGATTCGTTTACGACGGTACAGGGCCGCCCGCTGGAGGTAAAAAGCGAATGGCCGCTCAGCGTCCGGCGCACAGAACAAAGCGTTGCCGCCGCGGAGCAGGAGCAAAGCGGCGCTTATGAGGCGCAGATCAGGCTGCTGGACGTGGTGCCGGTCAAAACGGTCCGGGTGCAGAACGCTGCGGAAACGCGGGTCATACCGTGCGGAACTCCGTTCGGCATCAAGATGTTCGCCGGCGGTGCGCTGATCATCGGCATGACGGATGTCGACGCAAAATCAGGGAACGTCAACCCGGCGCGGGATGCCGGGCTTGCGGTAGGCGATGTGATCACCTGCATCGGAAACCGGCGCGTTACGACCCGGCAGGAAGTAGCCGAACTGATCGAGCATTCCGGCGGGCAGGCGCTTTCTGTGACGTACGAGCACGAGGGGCAAACGCGGACCGCGACGATCCGGCCGGAATTTTCGTGTTCGGCCGGCGAATATAAGGCGGGCATCTGGATCAAGGACAGCTGCGCGGGGATCGGAACCATGACCTTTATCACAGAGGACGGCAGATATTTTGCCGGTCTTGGGCACGCAATCTGCGATGCGGATACCGGCCAGGCGATGCCGATGGATACCGGAGAGATCGTTCCGGTGGAGCTGATCGGCGTGACAAAAGGCGCGCGTGGTGCGCCGGGAGAGCTGAAGGGCTATTTTTCGTCGACAGAACCACTGGGAACGCTACTGGCTAACGGAGAAACCGGCGTATTCGGCTTGCTGAACCGCGTCGAATTCCCAGCGGAGGCAGTTCCGGTCGCGATGAAACAGGAGGTCGCAAAAGGCGGCGCACAGGTTCTGGTAACGGTGGACGGCACAGGGCCTCAGTATTATACGGTTGAGATCGAGCGGATCAATTATGATGAAAAAGCGCTGGCACAGAATATGGTGGTGCACATTACCGACCCGGTGCTGCTGGAAAAAACGGGAGGGATCGTTCAGGGAATGAGCGGCAGTCCGATCATTCAGAACGGAAAGCTGATCGGTGCGGTGACCCACGTTTTCGTCAATGACCCGACCAGAGGGTATGCAATTTTTGCAGAGAATATGCTGGAAACGGCAGGATAAAGCAACGACAGGGGCGGTTCACCCCTGTCGTTTTGCTGAAAAATGTGATACAATGAGTACAATAAACATGAATTTTCATATCAAAACGTTAATATCAGTTGCTTGAAAATAATGCAGTTTCATTTTATAGTATTCAGAGGGTGGTTTTATGTTCGGTGATAATGTGAAAAGACTAAGAAGAAATAAAAAGCTTTCACAAGAAGAGTTGGCTAAAAAATTATGTGTTGTAAGGCAAACTGTTTCTAAATGGGAAAAAGGATTATCCATACCAGACATTGAAATGCTGTTAAAACTTTCAGAAGTTTTAGATGCCTCTGTCAATAAACTTTTAATTGACGAGTATACGACACAAAAGGTGGACAAACAAATGAAATATGACGTGATAATTGTCGGTGCAGGTCCTGGAGGGATTTTCGCTGCTTATGAACTTGTGCAGTGCAATCCAAAGTTGAGTGTGGCCATTTTTGAGGCAGGACATTCGTTGGATAAGCGGAAGTGT
>JAQXJH010000036.1 GCA_029008595.1 Bacillota bacterium | reverse complement strand
CGGGACGTATTTGCCCAGAACTACAGCATTTCCCAGGCTTCCACCTGCATGCCGCTGGTCATCCTGCCCACCAACCGGGGCAACAGCTGGATCACGGCCGCCGGAACTTACGACGCCAACACACGGACCTTTACCCCCAATCCCGGTATCACCGTGGCGGATGACTATGTGGATACCGTCGCCGCGCTGGTGGACGCCAAGTTCTCCTACGCCCGGCTGCTGATCCAATACGACTATGCAGGCGTGGTGCTGCACCATCCGCAGGCCACCTCTGTGGTGGCCCCGCCGGCGACGGTTCCCGACAGCAGCGATGAGGATTGGGACGACGAACCACTGGCAGAGGATGCCGATTATGACGATGCCGACTATAACGACACCAATGATGTATCGTAAACGGCATCGGGCAAGGGTCGAAAATTAAATCTTTCCATAAAAAACGACGCTCGGTTGAGCGTCGTTTTTTGCCGTATGGCTTACAGATACTCCCGCAGCGCCTGCTCCAATTTCCCCAGCGCCTTTTTCTCAATGCGGGATACATTCCGCCGCGCCTATTGTAAGAGATTTGCCGGAAGAAACGGCTTCCGATTCACGGAAGCGGAATTTGATGATGATTTGCTTGTCTTTTGTTAATTCCACTCGTTCAATCAGGCTCACCAACAGTTCCCGGTTGGTACAGGCCGATGCAATAAACCTCTGTACCAACTCTCCGGAGCGGTCCTGCGTACTGGACGGACTCTCTTTTTGCACCTCCAAGCCTTTCAGTTTTTCCTCAAGGGAGCTGCACTCCGCTTTGATGCGCTGATAAATTCGCTCGAAGTCAGCTTCCGCAAGCAGACCGGTCAGACGATCCATGTACATCTTATCCAGATTGGCGGTCAGACTGTCGATCTTGCGTTGGATTGCCTGCCTCTCGTTCTCCGGTGCGTTCTCTTTCCGGGCCTGCTCTGCCGCTCGCTGCGCGATGGGGCGCAGTTCAGCGGGATGCAAACAGGCTTCGCAGACCTCCCGCACTTTGGCGATCACCGCGTCGGTGACGGTCTTTACCTTGATACTGTGGCAGGTGCAGACACCCGCTTTGGTGAATCGCTGATAAGTGCGGCAGACAAAGTACAGCACGTCTTCCCCGGCGGCGTTCTTACGGTTGAGCACCGCCAATGGGCAGCCGCACTCGTGACAGAAGATGAGTCCTTTCAGCAGAAAGTCATAGGTGCGGCTTCGGGTATGCTTGCGGCTGGCTACCAGAATCTGTACTTTTTCAAAGGTTTCACGGTCGATCAGTGGTTCGTGGGTGTTTTCCACCACCACCCAGTTTTCCGGTGCCTGCCGCAGACACCTCTTGGATTTATAGCTGATCTTCACGCTGCGGCCCTGCACCATGTTTCCGATGTAGGTCTCGTTTTGCAGCATCTCTGAGATTCGCTCGCTGCTCCACAGGCCGGTATAGGGGCCGGGCTTTGGCACCGGCAGGCCTGCGTAGGTGGCTGGGGTTGGTACTCCTTCTGTATTCAACTGCGCGGCAATTTGGCGGCAGCTCATGCCCTCCAGCGCCATGCCGAAGATCCGCCGCACCGTGGGAGCCGCTTCCTCGTCGACGACGATTTTGTTTTTCTCCGTAGGGTGCATCTTGTAGCCGTATACCGGCTTGCCGCCGATGAACTGTCCCTTCCGCTGCTTATCCCGCTTGACCGACTTAATTTTCTTGGAGATATCCTTGGCGTACATGTCGTTCATGATGGCCCGGAATGGGGTGATGTCGTTGGCGGTGGACTCCACGCCGGTGTCGATGCCGTCCAGCAGGGAGATGTACCGCACCTGATTTTCCGGGAAGTACCGCTCCATGTAGTGACCGGTCATGATATAATCACGGCCAAGGCGGGATAAGTCTTTGGTGATGACCATGTTGACTTTCCTATCCTCGATATCTGCAATCATCCGCTGGAATGCCGGACGGTCAAAATTTGTGCCGCTGTAACCGTCATCAATATAGACATCATAAACAGACAAGCGATGGTTCTTTACAAATTCGTCCAAGAGGGATTTCTGGTTAGTGACGCTTTCAGATGGCCCCTCGTTCTCATCCTCCTTTGATAGTCTGATGTATAAGGCTACATGGTAATCCATGGGGTTGCTGATCTCCCAGTGCATAAACTGTCCTCCCGAAATAAGCGACCATTCATCGCCACAGCAATACTACCTCGGTTGGTAAATCGCCGGGGTAAAAAGCTCTTTTCGGAGAAAGAACTGAAAGGACTCTTTGATCAGTTCCGCCAGCGTCTGATCTGTATCGGAATACGTACAATGAACGATGATTTGCTTGCTCTGCATGACACACCTCCCGGATCAATTGTATGATCGGCCGGCAGCTAACTTGCGGCTGCGCCGAACAAAAAAGACCCCGTACCGGGTCAGGTACAGGTTCACAACAAAGCATGCGCCATGGGGTAGCAGCAGGCATTCCAAGAAATGCCATCAGCGGAGGCGAAAAAACGCATTCCCTATTGACTACCGATGATTACAGCACAATATCTATAAAACGGACACATATCCATGCAAAAACCGCCTATATACAGTTGGAATCCTCCTGTAGAATGATAGAATGTAAGCTGCTGAAAATCAGCAGAAGATGCAAACGGGAGAGCGGCGCTCATAGCGCACTTATTTACAGAGTATTCTGCAACAATTTGAAGGGATGAGGCGTATACATAACATGGACGGATGGAACTTGTCTGGCTTTTCGCCGTTTTGACGGCCGCACAGCTAGCGCTTGCTGTGAAGATTTACAGAATATCAAAG